>CAKUJA010000117.1 GCA_934661135.1 uncultured Oscillospiraceae bacterium | reverse complement strand
TCGCGCTCCCGATAGGGCGTAATGTCCGTCCCGTGCACCAAAATCTCACCGCGTACCTCCGCCGTCTCCGGCAGCAGTCGCATAATGGCCTTGCAGAGCGCGCTTTTCCCACAGCCGGACTCCCCGACAATCGCCAACACCTCGCCCGGATGCAGCGAAAAACTGACGTCCCGCACCGCTTCCACATTGCCCTGCGGCGCGCGGAACGTCACCGACAGATGATTCACTTCCAGCAGCTCTGCCATATCGTTTCCTCACAACGGCAAACGCAGGGAGCGAGTCCGCCCCCTGTGTTCGCCGGTTTCTATTCAATGATTGGGATTCTTTTGAATTGAACGATTGCTTCCTTAATCCAACGTCCACGTCTCAACGTTCCAGAAAATGCCGACGCCATGATGACCCATGACCGTTTCCGTGTCAATTCCGTGCAGCCGGCTCGTCGCCACATAGTTCGCGTCGATGTAGCAGATGAACGCATACGCCGGGTCGTTCGCCAGCGCCACCTGGAATTCGTCGTAATACTGCTTCCGCACCGCGGGGTCGGCCGATTCACGTGCCCTCGTCAGCGCTTCATCCACTTCTGCGTTGGAGTAGCCGGAGTAGTTCGCGCCCTTGTCCGTGCCGAACACCTTGTAGGTGTGGTCGTCCGCGTCAAACGGACTGCCCCATCCGATCAGACACGCCATCTGTCCGCCCCAATCCATCACGGCCGGAATCTCCACCGTACAGTTGATGCCCACCGCACGGAGCTGTTGTGCCGCAGCCTGCGCAATGTCGATGCGATCCTGTTCGCCGGACATCACGCTGATCGTAAAGCCGATCTGCTCGCCGTTTCTCTCATAGTAGCCGTCCGCGCCCATCGTGCAGCCGGCGTCCTCCAAGATCTGCTTTGCCTTCTCGGGGTTATAGTCGTAGTGCTCCACATCCTCATTATTATAGATGTTGCGCTGCAGCGGCCCATAGGCCGTCATGCCCTGCCCAAGCAGCACCGCGTCCACGATCGCCTGCCGGTCGATCGCGTAGCAGATCGCCGGAATCAAATCGCGATTCTCCGTCCAGTAGTCGTTCCAGAAGTTGAACAAAATCCCGCGGTAATCGCTCGTTTTCATGTCGTAGCACGTGAAGCCGTCTTTCCCCTGGAGCTGCTGCGCATTCTTCGGGTCGAGCAGCGCAAGGTCTAGCTCGCCGGACTCAAGCTGCATCGCCTGTGCGTTGTCATCCAGGACAATTTTAAAGATAATCCGATCGATCTTCGGCGTGCCGCCGTAGTAATCCTCATTTTTCGTCAGCACAATCGCCTGACCCACGTCCCAGCGTTCGAGCTTATACGGTCCCGTACCGACCGGCGCGCGGAAAAATGCCGACTCCTGCCAGTCCTCGCCTGCGAGCAGATGCTCCGGCAAAACGGCCATCGTCATATAGTCGAGAAACGCCACATTCGGTGCCGACAGCCGGAACGAAATCGTCTGCGCGTCCACAACCGTAATCTCCTCGACATCCTCGAAGTTCGGCGCATTTTCCGACCCGTTTTCGGGGTTCATAATTGCTTCAATTGTAAATTTCACGTCGCTCGCGGTCAGCGCTTCGCCGTCGTGCCACTTCACGCCCTCGCGCAGATAAAACGTATACGTGTTCGTCTGCTCATCCAGCTCCCAGCGCTCTGCAAGACCGGGCACCACGTTATTCTCGCCGTCGTGCGCAGTCAGTCCATCAAACAGCAGAAGATTGATCTCGCAGTGCTCGTCCATTGCCGGGTTGATGCGCGTATAGTCCGCCGAGCCATAGGTCAGCGTGATTGGCTCCGTGCTGTCGGATGCCTCGGTCTGCACCGCGTCAGACGGCGCGGATGGTTCCGCAGTGTTTGCACAGGCCGCCAGCGTCAGCAGCAGGCTCAGTACCAGCAGCAGCGTTAAAAATCGTTTCATTGCTTTCTCCAAATTGTCACAGGCTTCAGCCATCGTTCTGCCAGACTTCAGCCTGACGGTGCCGGGTTTCCACCCTGCGAAAACAATTCTAACAGACCCAATCCGTTTTTTTAAGCTCCCCCGGGGGATATTTTTTCAGATTTTTCGACCGAATTTCCTCCTGTTCGGGAAGCTGTGCAAAATCACGGGCTTCCCCCGGCTCTTTCCCCCTGTTTTTTACATGGCGGATCTTGCATTTTTTCATACCTTAGGGTGTATCCGTCCGCCCCCGCCGCAGCGGATTGCTTTCCCCTCCGAGGAAGGTGTCTGCGAAGCAGACGGATGAGGGACTGGGAGCAGTTGCAATGCATCGTTGCAACCGCATATCTTCCACCGCACCCGTAGGGGCGGACGGCTCTGTCCGCCCGTTTCTACGCTTTCCGTTGCACTTATGTTTGCGCTTGTAGGGGTCGATGTCCTCATGGCGTCAGAAGAAACTCGCTGCATTCCGTTTTCGACGTCAGCCGGAAGTGCAGTGCAGCGCGCTTCTGACGCGGCCGCTGGATGGGGTTCGGGGAAACCATCTGAAAGGATTCCCACGCTCTCTTTTCCTTTGGGAGCGTAAACCCATTTCCTTTTCTGAAGGAGAATTGGAGACCCCACCCTCTGCTGCCTACTTCTCTCCGATCAACCCCTGATTGATTTCCCGTACCGTCTCCGCTTTCATCTTCACGCATCGCCGGTCATAGGTCACAAGACCGTTCACCTCGTCCTCCACATCCGAGAGCTGCGTATAGACGCTCGCGGCCAGTCCCTTCTCCCGCGCCGGCAAAATCTGCCGCGCAAACAGCTTCCGGTATGCCGCTTCCAGCGCTTCCGGCGTCTTGTAGCCGCGATACCCAAAATTCGCATGGTTCCAGACGTGCCCCTCCACCGGCAGATTGTACCCGCCGAACTCCGACAGCACCACGGCTCTCCCGCGCCGATCCGGTTGAAACCGGTAGGCATAGAAATAGACGTGCAGACTTTTGACGTCGCCAATCCCCTGATCGTGCCAGCCGCTTGCGTGATCAATCGTCCGTGTCGCGTCCAGCGCGCGAATCCGCTGTACCGCCTTTGCCGCGTCAAACTGTCCCCAGCCCTCATTGAACGGCACCCACATCACAACGGACGGGCAGTTGTAGAGCTGCCGCACCATCTCCTCCAGCTCCGCAGAAAACTGCGCCCGCGCTGCCGCGTCCGTCCTGGCAAAGCGCTTGTAGTCGTTATCTTTCTTGTGCCGCCGCGTGATGAGCGGCGCGGAGATCGTCAAAGCATGATAGTTCCCGCCGCCGTTCGGCATATCCTGCCATACCAGCATTCCAAGCCGGTCGCAGTGGTAGTACCAGCGCATCGGCTCCACCTTGATATGCTTGCGCAGCAGATTGAAGCCAAGCTCCTTCATCGTTCGAATGTCCCAGATCAGCGCTTCGTCGCTCGGCGCGGTGTATAAACCGTCCGGCCAATATCCCTGGTCGAGTACGCCGCTCTGGAAATACGGCTTTCCGTTCAGTGTCAGGCATGGCCGCCCTTTTTCGTCCGTCCCTGTGCCGACGTCGCGCAGCGCAAAATAACTCTCCACCCGGTCTTGCCCATATTCTGCGGAAAACGGATAGAGCTTCGGGTGCTCCGGCGTCCAAAGCTCCGGCTGCTCCACCCGGATAACTGTCTCCCGGTTTGTAAACGCGCCAATCCGCCGTCCAGCAAAGTGCAGATAGCAGACCCGGTTCTCCTCCGCCAGCACGTTCACGCGCACACAGCCGCCCGCCGCGTCCGGCGTGATCCGCAGTCCGGCAATATACGCCTGCGGCACCCATTCCATCCACACCGTCTGCCAGATTCCGCTCTGCGGTGTATACCAGATGCCGCCGCGCCTTGTCCGCTGCTTGCCGCGCGTCTGCTCATTGCTGTCCGTGCCATCGCGGACGGCGACGGTCAGCACCGACGGCTCGTCCCGCAGAAGCGCCGTCAGCTCCACCGTAAACGCCGTATACCCGCCAAGATGTTCCCCGGCAAGCGTTCCGTTTACATACACTTTCGCTTCCTGATCGGCCGCGCCGAAATGCAGCAAAAGCCGCATTCCCTCCCGCCGCGTCTCGGCAATCCCGCGGCGGTACCAGAGCGTCTGTCCCGGCAGCAGCGCCCGATTCACACCGGAGAGCGGCGCTTCCGGCGAAAACGGAACCAAAATCCGTCCGTCCCACTGCTCCGGCTCCGCATCCGATTCCGTGATCGCGTAATCCCAGTATCCGTTTAAGTTTACATAACTCTCTCGCACCATCTGCGGTCTCGGGTATTCCTGTAACACCTGCTCCGGGTCAAGCCGTTCTCCCCATGGGGTGCGCAGCTCCGCCATCATGCCACTTCCTTTCCTAATTTATCCCCAGTATATCACAATTCCGCGAAAAAGCCGCCCTTCCGGGCGGCTTTTTAATTCTGTTTTTCCGCGCGTCCGTTCGTGTCCACACTGCCGCGGAATACCACCAGCCGGTCATACAGATATTCCGTTCCGAAGTTCAGCAGCATATTGATCGCCGTCACCAGATATTCGTTCCATCCGTGCGCCGCCAGCGCGTTGCCGCCCAGCGTCGAAAGCGGCGTGAATACCGCGTAATAGAGTCCCACCAGCGCCATCGCCTTCGGCACATTGTTCGCGCTCTGGAATGTAAACCTCCGGTTCAGCGTAAAATTCCACACCACCGACGCAACCAGCGCCAGCAGATAGCACGGCCAATAGCTCCATCCCACAAGCTCCTTGAGCAGCGTAAACAAACCGATCTCAATCAGTCCTGCCGATGCGGAAAACAGTGCAAATTTGACCGCCCGCAGCAATTCCTTCCGTTTTTCCACTCTGTTTTGCTCCTATTCTATGGCTCTGTCTGGCCGCATCATAACAGACCGCCGCGTTCCTGTCAATTCCTCCCTAAAAATCTTTTCAAAATCTTGCATCGCGCAATTTCATATGCTATTATATTAAAGTTATACTGTGTTATGCAGTCCCATTTCATTTCTGACAAACGAGGTATCTTTTATGCAGCGAGAATCTTTCCGTTCCCGTCTGGGATTTCTGCTTGTCAGCGCAGGCTGTGCCATCGGCATCGGCAACGTCTGGCGCTTCCCCTATGTCACCGGTCAGAATGGTGGCGGCCTGTTCGTGCTGATCTATCTGCTCTGCCTGCTCGTCATGGGCGTCCCGGTGCTCACCATGGAGCTTGCCGTCGGTCGCGCCGGCAAAAAGAGCGCCGTCCTGGCGTATAAAAACCTGGAAAAACCCGGCCAGAAGTGGCATATCCACGGCTGGTTCTGTCTGATCGGCTGCTTCCTGCTGATGATGTACTATACCACCGTCACCGGCTGGATGGTCAACTATTTCGTCAAATTCCTCTCCGGCGCCTTCGTCTCCGGCATGGACACCGAAGCCGTCAGCGGCACGTTCGGCGCCATGCTCTCGAGTCCCGGCGAAATGGCGCTCTGGACGGAACTCGTCGTCATCGCCGGCTTCCTCATCTGCTCCTTTGGTCTGCAAAACGGCCTTGAGCGCGTCACAAAGTGGATGATGCTCGCGCTGCTGGCGCTGATCCTGATTCTCGCCATCCACAGCCTGACGCTCCCCGGCGCCGCCGAGGGCATGAAGTTCTATCTCCTGCCGTCCCTTGATTCCATCCACAAAAACGGCCTTGGCTCCATCATCACCGCCGCCATGAACCAGGCATTCTTCACGCTCAGTCTCGGCATCGCGGCCATGGAGATCTTCGGCAGCTATACCTCCGACTCGCATACGCTCCCCGGCGAAGCCGTCCGCATCTGCGCGCTCGACACGTTTGTCGCGCTCATG
>CAKUJA010000116.1 GCA_934661135.1 uncultured Oscillospiraceae bacterium | reverse complement strand
GACACCTTCCCCGGAGGGGAAGGCAATCCGCTGCGGCGGGGATGGGCGGACAGGGTCGTCCGCCCCTACGGGTGCGGAGGAAACCGAAAGAAGCGGGCGGACAGGGTCGTCCGCCCCTACGGGTGCGGCGGAAGATCGGAGGAACGGGCGAATAGAGTTGTCCGCCCCTACGGGGGCGGGGGAAATATGGGGAGCGCAGAAAAACAAGAAGGGAGTGAGACACAATGGCCAAAAGGATTTTGGAGATCGGCAAGGACATATTGATTGGTTTACTGGCGCTGGCCATTGTGGTGCTCACGCTGCTGGCGCTGCCGGCGCGGACGGTGGCGTCGGTACCGTGGCTGGCCGCGGCGCTGCGGCCGGTTGCGCCGCTGTTTGGGATGTCGCAGTCGGAGCTGGCGTATGCGGGCGGGACGGTGGACAACGAGCAACCGGGGGCGGCGCAGCCGGTGGCGATCAGCGTGCATACGTCCGCGGGACGGATGAGCGCACAGTATGACTTCGGCGCGCTCGACACCGCGTTTGAGCAGCTCGGCGGCTATTTGGCACAGGCGCTTGACAGCGCCGAGGGCGGAAACAAGGTTTCTGAGCAGGCGGTTTGCCGTGCACTGCGGTCGACCAGCGCGGCGTTCCGCTATCCTGCGGCGACGGACCCGGCGCTCGCTGCGGCATGGCTGCGGGCGGATACGGCGGAGCTGCCGGCGGCGCAGTGGTATATTTTGAGCGTGGAGGACGGCGCGGTTGCGCTCTATCTGGTGGGCGACGGCTGTTACCGCGCCCAGACGCAGCTTTCGGCGCAAGCGCTGGAGACGGCGCTGGGCGACTATCGACCAGATGGCAGCTTCTTCGCATTTGAGGACGAGACCGGCGCCTATGAGCTCGCGGAGAATTTGAGCCTGATTCTGCCGTCGGCGCAGCCGAAAGAGGTGCTGAGCGTGAACCCCTGCGAGGCGCGGTTCCTCGCCGCGCTGGCGACTCGGCTCGACCTGAATCCCTATGGCGACGCAAAATACGTGGACTCCTCCGGTACGACGTTCTTTACCGAGACGACGCATACGCTGCGCATTACGGCGGGCGGCAGGCTGACCTTGCAGGTCAATGAGCTGTCGGATCGGTTTTCGGCGGCAGCAAGCAGCGATGAGAGCCGTGTGGAAGCGGCGCGCGAGCTGCTGGCGACAATCACATCTGGTGCGCTGGGCGATGCCCGTCTGTATTTTACCGGATTGCAGGAAACTGCCGCCGGGACGGTCTGCGAGTTTGCCTACTATCTGAACGGCATTCCGGTTGCGTCGCTGGAACCGGCGCGGGTCACGTTCTCCGGGACACAGATCACGCAGGTCAGCATGACGCTGCGGACGCTGCAACTGACGGCGCAGTCTGCCGCGCTGCTGCCGCCGGCACAGGCGGCGGCGATTCTCAAGGCCGGACAGCTTCTCACGCTGCAATATACGGAGCAGGAGGAGGGCGTCCTCCGGGCGGCATGGAAGGGTTGAGAGCGGCCTAAACATTGAAATTTTGCGGAAAGGAGCGCGCCCTATGTCGGCATCGCGCATCAAAAATCTGATTTTGTTGATTCTGGCGCTGGCCGTCTGCTTCCTGCTGCTGGCCGTTGTCCCGGCGAAGCAATCGGCGCGCCGGGCGGAGACGGCGGTGCATGAGCAGCTCACGGAGCTGGTCGCGAGCTATGGCGTGACGCTGGACGAGGGTGTGCTCGGGCAGAGCGAGCTGCTCTATGCCATTGAGCTGGAAAACGCGGACGAACAGGCGGCAGTGCAGGCGCTCACCGGGGTGCAGATGGAGCTGGACAGCGCGTCCACGCGCTATGAAAGCCGCTATACGGCGACCGGATGTACCGTGACGCTTTCGCGCAGCGGGGTGCTTGCGGCGGAGCTGTCGGCGTCTGCCGGCGGAACAAAGTATGAACGCGATATGAGACACCGCCTGAAGGCGATGGACTGCAATATTTGGCAGGTATTCCCGGCGGTGCGCGATGCGGACGGCGTTTACACGCTTGCAATCCAGCAGTCACTCCTGGGAATGCCGGTATTTGGCAGCCGGCTGACGTTCACCTACGCCGGGCAGACGCTCCGCGCCGCCGCGGGGACGTTTTACCCGGAGAGCGCAACGGTCACCCGTGTCTCGGAGGACGGATGTATCTCCTGCGCTGATGCGCTCATCAGTCTGCTGGCCAGCCGCGACGAGACCGGATGGGTCGGCAGCCGGATTGTGTCGATGGAACAGGGGTATCTCCATGCGGAGACGGCAACCGCCGCGCTGCGGTTCGTGCCGGTCTGGCGGATTGAAACGGACACGGCGGCGTTCTATGTCAACGGCCTGACGCGTGAGATTCAGCAGGCGCCGTCGGAACGGTGATGCGAGGGAGAAAATAATTGAAACCCGCCGCAGCTCGGGGGAGCTGCGGCGGGAGTTTTATGCGGATTCGGAGGAGCTGCCGTCGGGATCGGGGAACCAGGTGAACAGGCGCGGGTTATTTTCCACGCTGTCCGGGTCGATGTCCTTGGCGGCGCACCATTTGTAGAAGGCCTTGTTCAAAAAGGCGTTGAGGTTTTGCATGGAGCTATACAGGTTGATCTCCTCGTCACCGACAAAGAGAATCGTGTTGATGCCGCCGCGCGTCATCAGGCTGCGCTGGCCGCGGATCTGGCTGTAATGAAATTCCTTTTTCCCGCCGCGGAGCGTTTTATAGAGGAACGTCTCGTCGCCGTAGTAGATGGCGATGGAGAAATAGTTCAGCAGCAGAATAACGCCGAGCACCATGGCGACGATGCTGCCGATGGTCAGCAGCGGGTCGCCGCCCTCCGGCAGGAAGAACAGCAGCACCACGACCGGCAAAAACAGCAGCAGCACGCCGAAGGTCGCGCTGCGCTTGGCCGGGCGGACGGCGGTTTTGCTTTTTTCGAGCTTCGATTTTGGGAACAGGTGCTTCAGCAGGGTGTCGAGCAGGAAGCAGACGAGGAACACGAAGGCGCAGATGACGGCAACCATCCAGAGCTTCATTCGGCGTCCCCCCTTCCGGATGCCAGAACGACATCGACCGGGACGTCGAACGCGTCGACATCAAGATGCGGATAGAGCTGGAAGCCGTAGCAGAGCGCAAGCGTCGGGTGCTGCGGGTGCGCGGAGAGGTATTTGTCGTAGAAGCCGCCGCCGTAGCCGCAGCGATGGCCTTCCGGGTCGAAGGCCAGGCCGGGCATGAGGATGAGCGCCGTTTCGTCTGTCGCTTCCGGCTCGTCGCCGAGCGGCTCCGGGATGTTGTAGGCGCCGGGGACGATGCGCGCCAGGTCGTCGAGCCAGAGGAATTTCATGGTGTCGCCGTAGACCTTCGGCACGGCGACGCGTTTGCCGTCCTGCTGCGCGCGGCGCAGAATCGGCAGCGTGCGCACCTCCTGATTGTAGCTCAGGTAGCCGTACAGACTTTTGGCCGCTTGATAGAGCGGGTGCGCATAGAGCAGCTCCGCCAGCTCGGTGCTGTATTGTTCGATCTGCGCGTCGGTCAGCGCGCGCTTTTTCGCGCGAACCTCTGCGCGCAGGGCAGTTTTGTCCATATGGAACCCCCAGATGTAAAATAAAGGTGCGATGAAGCACATCGCACCTCTATTTTACTCGGTATATGTCGATTCGTCAACGGGGCGGAACGCACTGTATACGTGCCCGGCTTGCAGCGCTGTGCCGCTCCGCTCGGCCAGCTCGGAGACCGTGCAGAAGCGGTAGCCCTGCGACTGAAGCTCGTCGACCGCGCACAGCGCCGCCTCAACGGAGCTTTCATGCAGGTCGTGCATCAGAATGATACTGCCGGGGAACACTTCTTTGCGGATGGTTGGCAGGACGGTTGCGGCTTTCTTTGCGTCCCAGTCCTCGGGGTCGACCGACCAGAGGATGACCGGCAGGCCGAGATCGCCGGAGGCGCGGAGCAGATTGTCGCTGTAAAGGCCGCCCGGCGGACGGAACAGGTGCGCGTCCACGCCGCAGCAGTCGAACACGGCGGCTTGGCAGCGGGTCAGATCATCGGTCACCTCGGCAAAGGTCATGTGCTGCATATAGTCGTGCTTGTCGCTGTGCAGGCCGATTTCGTGGCCGTCCGCCGCGATGCGCCGCAGCGCGGCGGGATACTGCGCGACGCGGTAGCCGCACACGAAAAAGGTGGCGTGGATGCTGCGCGCGGACAGGCCGTCCAAAAGCTGTTCGGTCAGCGCGCCGCTCGGCCCGTCATCGAAGGTCAGCGCAACCCATTTTTCCTCCGCCGCCCGCGCCGGCACGGTAAAAACCAGCAGCGACAGCAAAATCATCCAGACTCGCCGCACGGTATCACTCTCCTTTTCCACTAGTATGGCGGATTTGCACCGGAATATTTGACGGATGCGAAAAAATGCGATATGATAGACACGAAATTGAACTGTGAGGAAATCCTATGCTGGAAAAACTGCGTCTTGTGGAAGAACGCTATTTGGAAATGGAAGAACGCGCGTCGCAGCCGGATTTTTATGCCGACCCGAAGGCGGCGGCGAAGCTGCTGCGCGAGCAGCGGCAGCTTGAGCCGATTGTAAAGGCGTACCGGGCGTACCGGGCGGCAGAGACAACGCTGCATGACGCGCGGGAGCTGATGGAAGCCGGCGTGGACGCCGAGATGAAGGCGCTCTGCCAGGAGGAATATTCCGCCGCGAAGCAGGACATGGAGCGGCTGGAGCAGGAGCTTAAAATTTTGCTGCTGCCGCGCGACCCGAACGACGACAAGAGCGTCATCATGGAGATCCGCGGCGGCGTCGGCGGAGAGGAATCGGCGCTGTTTGCCCACAGCCTTTACCGGATGTATACGATGTATGCCCAGCGGCACGGCTGGCAGGTCAGCCTGCTGAACTACAACGAGACCGAGCTTGGCGGCGTGAAGGAAGCGGACTTTGAAATTTCGGGCGAGGGCGCGTATTCGCGGCTGAAGTTTGAATCCGGCGTCCACCGCGTGCAGCGCGTGCCGGAGACGGAATCGGGCGGGCGCGTCCATACGTCGACGGCAACGGTTGCCGTGCTTCCCGAGATGGAGGAGGCCGAGGTTGACATCCGGCCGGAGGACATCGAAATGCAGGTCTACCGGTCATCCGGCGCGGGCGGACAGCACATCAACAAGACGTCCTCCGCCGTGCGGCTGATTCACAAGCCGAGCGGCATTGTCGTTGCCTGTCAGGAGGAGCGCTCGCAGGTGCAGAACCGCGAAAAATGTATGCAGATGTTGGCCTCGAAGCTCTATGAGATCGAGCAGGAGAAGATCAACTCCGCCGTTACCAGTGAGCGGCGCAGCCAGGTTGGTACCGGGATGCGCAACGAGCGCATCCGGACGTATAATTTCCCGCAGGGGCGCGTCACCGATCACCGGATCGGATTGACGCTCTATAAGATTGACTCGATTATGGACGGAGACCTTGACGAGCTGATTGACGCGCTTGTGACCGCCGATCAGGCGGAGAAGCTGCAAAACAGCAAGGAGGAATGAGGGCGACCGCGCCCGGTTTTCCTGTTCAGAGAAAGGGAAGCGAACGGTAGTTTCTTTTTGGAGCGCAAAAAGTGTTTGCGCCCCCATTCTTTTCGTCTCGTTTCGGAGAAAGAAAAGAATGGGTTCAAAAAGACGTTCCTTTGGGTGCGGAGGAAACCGGAAGAAGCGGGCGGACAGAGTCGTCCGCCCCTACATGGTGCGGCGGAAGTCGGAGATTGCACGATGTGTTGGAACTGCTCCCAGACCCTCATCCGTCTGCTTCGCAGACACCTTCCCCGGAGGGGAAGGCAAT
>CAKUJA010000115.1 GCA_934661135.1 uncultured Oscillospiraceae bacterium | reverse complement strand
CTGTTCACCATCAACAAGTTCTTTGAAAACAACCTGAACGTCTCCGAGACGTCCAGAAAGCTGTTTGTGCACCGCAACACGCTGGTCTACCGGCTGGAGAAGATCAAGAAGCTGACCGGCCTTGACCTGCGTGAGTTTGATGACGCAATTATTTTCAAAGTGGCGCTGATGGTCAAAAAATACCTCGTGTCCCGCGAGAACCGGCTGATCTGACGGTCTTGCGGCGCACCGCGTAGAAATGCGGAGATAACATGATCGAATTAACGAATGTAGTCAAAACATATGAAAACGGCACAAAGGCGCTGTGCGGCGTCAGCATGAAAATCGAGGACGGCGAGTTTGTCTTTCTGGTCGGGCCGTCCGGCTCCGGCAAGTCGACGATCATCAAGATCCTGACGGCGGAGCTGGAACCCACGGAGGGGAACGTCAACGTCAACGGCTTTCAGCTGGAAAAGATCCGCAACCGCGCCATCCCCTATCTGCGGCGCACGCTGGGCGTCATCTTTCAGGATTTCCGCCTGATTGAAAACAAGACGGTCTACGACAACGTCGCGTTTGCGATGCGCGTCATCGGCGCTTCGGAAAAGGAGATCAAAAAGCGCGTGCCGTATGTGCTGGAGCTGGTCGGCCTGGAAAACAAGGGGCGGCGGCTGCCGAATGAGCTGTCCGGCGGCGAGCAGCAGCGTGTGGCGATTGCCCGCGCGCTGGTTAACAACCCCAGCGTGATTATTGCCGACGAGCCGACCGGGAACCTCGACCCGGCGCGGTCGCTGGAAATTATGATGCTGCTCGAGCGGATCAATGCGCTCGGCACCACGGTTCTGGTGGTCACGCATGAGAAGGAGCTGGTCAACCGCTTCACCAAGCGCGTTGTGGCCATCAACGAGGGCCTGGTTATCAGCGACGGAATGGACGGGTACTATCTCAATGAAGAAGAATAATATTGGTTACTTGCTGCGCGAGGGCGTCCGCGGCGTATTTGTCAACGGGTTTATGTCCTTCGCGGCTGTCTGCGTGACGGTGGCGTGCCTGATTATTATGGGCAGCTTTTTGCTGATTCTGTTCAATCTGAACGAGATGATCGTCGATCTGGAACAGGAGAACGAGATGCTTGTCTACATCGACGAGACCTACTCGGAGGCAAAGGCCAAGAGCGTCGGCAGTCAGCTCAATCTGATTTCAAACGTGCATGAGGCGAAGTTCGTCTCGCGCGAAGAAGCGCTCCAGACGTTTATTGAGGAGCAGAACAATGATGCGCTGTTCAACGGCATCGACTCGTCCACGTTCCGCGACCGGTATGTCGTGACGCTGGAGGACAACAGCCTGATGAAGGAGACCGAGACGCAGATCCGTGCGGTCGACGGTGTGGCCGATGTGGAGGCGCGGTATGACATTGTCAACGGCTTCCAGACGTTGCAGAAGGTGATGAATATCGCGTCGGCGGTCATCATTGCGGTGCTGTTTGTCGTGTCGCTGCTGATTATTTCCAACACGGTCAAGCTGGCGATGTACTCGCGCAGCGAGGAAATTGCGATTATGAAGATGGTCGGCGCGACGAATTCGTTCATCCGGATGCCGTTCGTGGTCGAAGGCTTTATTCTCGGCTTCCTCGGCGCGGTGATCGCGTTCTTCCTGCAATGGGGTCTGTACGACTTCCTGGCGATGAAGATCGCGGAGGTGGACACGCTGAAGCTCATTTCCGTGGTGGCGTTTACGGAGGTTATCGAACCTGTGGCGCTGCTGTATGCGCTGACCGGCTTTGTCGTCGGTGTATTTGGCAGTTTGCTGTCGATCCGGAAGTTCCTGCGGGTGTAAGCGGGAGCGGCGCAACAATTTGGAGGAATCCCATGAAATCCAGAAATAAGTTTACACGTATCGTCTGCGTGGCGCTGGCGGTCATTATGCTGGTATCGCTGGTGTCGACAGCGCTGATTATGCTCGTCAACGCGGCCAGCTCGAAGGAAATCGAGAAGGAGCTGGTTGACCTGCGGGCACAGCAGGCGGAGCTGAAAAAGCAGTCTGACGCGCTGAAGGCTGAAATCAACCAGAACGAAGCCGAGACGCAGACATTGATTGAAAAGAAGGCGGACATCGACCGGCAGATGGATGTGTCCCGCCAGACCATCGAAAACCTGAATGAGCAGATTCAGCAGTATAGTCTGCTGATTGCGGAAAAGCAGACGGAGCTGGAGTCCTCGCTGGCCGAGGAGGAAGCGCTCAACGAGCAGTATAAGGCGCGGCTGCGCTCGATGGAGGAGACCGGAAGCATTTCCTATTGGTCGATTCTGTTTGGCGCGCGGAGCTTTTCCGATCTGTTGGACAAGGTTGCAATGATTCAGGAGATTGCCAAATCCGATCAGCTTATGATGGAGAAGATGGCGGCAATGTCCGAAAAGATCGCGGGCGAACGCGCCGATCTTGAGACGCAGATGGACGAGTTGAACGCTGCGAAGGACGAGTTGGCCGCCCAGCAGGCGGAGCTGGAGACGCAGCGCGCGGAATCGGACGAGCTGCTGATTCAGATGGCGAAGGAATATGAGACGATGTCGGCCGAGTACGAGGATTACGAAGCAATGGAGGACGAGCTGTCGAAGCAGATTGCACAGTCTGAGACGGATTACTTCAATGCGCTGTCCCGTGAGGAAGCGGCCAGAATTGCGGCTGCGGCCAAGAACAATACCAACAGCTCCTCGTCCGGCTCGTCCGGCAGCGCATCGGCGAGCGGCTTTGTGTTCCCAATGGCCTATGCGACCAAAATCACGGACGCCTACGGCTACCGTATCCACCCGCTCAGCGGCACGAAGAAGTGGCACAACGGCGTGGACTTTGCCGCCGGAGAGGGCACGGCGATCTATGCCACCAAGGCGGGGACGGTGACTTCTGCGACGTACAATGAGGCCTACGGCAACATGGTGACAATCAACCACGGCGACGGATATTCCAGCCTGTACGGGCATATGACAAAGTATATCGTGTCAGTGGGCGAAACGGTGTCGGCAGGACAGACAATCGGCTATGTTGGCTCGACCGGCTGGTCGACCGGTCCGCATCTGCATTTTACGATCTACTACAATGGCTCGGACGTCAATCCGCTGAATTACGTTTCGATGCCGTAAATACGCCCAATGGCGAAAAAAGCAAAGCAAGGTTCCCACAGTCTGCGGCGCGGACTGTGGGAATGATTTTACTGGAACTGAGGTGGCAGGATGAAAAAGGGTTGGAAAGTTGTGCTGGCGATTCTCTGCGCGCTGGTGATTGCGGGCGCGTCGTTTGTGGGCGCGGTGGTATTTTTGAACGACCGGTATGCGGCGGTGCTCTCGAAGGATGGTGATTCTGCGGTGCAGGCAAAGACGGCGGAGGTGGAGCGCATGATCTCCCGCTATTTTATCGACGACTACGACGAGCAAGCGCTGGCCGACGGCGCGGCAAGCGGCATGGTCACGGCGACCGGCGACGAATGGAGCTACTATCTAGCGGCAGGCGACGTTGCGGCATATGAGGAATCGATGGCCAATGCCTATGTGGGGATCGGTGTGATGATCACGGAGGACGCGGAAGCCGGCGGAATGCGCATTGAGTCGGTGATGCGCGGCGGCTCTGCGGAGGAAGCCGGTATTGAGGAAGGCGACATTCTGCTGTCCGTTGAGGGCCAGGAGGTGCTGCCGCTCGGCGTGAGCGGGACGCGCGATCTGGTGCGTGGCGAGGAGGGGACGTTCGTTTCCATGCACTTCTCGCGCGGCGGCGCGGAATATGACGTCGACGTGGAGCGGCGGAGCATCGAGACGGAGGTCGCCGCCTGCGAGCTGCTGGACAACGGAATCGGGTATATCAAGATTGAAAATTTCGACGAACGCTGCGCCGACGAGACGATTGCCTGCATTGAGGAAATGATTGGTGCGGGCGCGGAAAAGCTGCTGTTTGATGTGCGGTTCAACCCCGGCGGATATGCCGACGAGCTGGTAGAGGTGTTGGATTATCTGCTGCCGGAGGGAGACCTGTTCCGCAGCGTGGACTACGCGGGCAACGAGGAGGTTGACCGGTCTGACGCGTCGTGCGTGGAGCTGCCGATGGCAGTGCTGGTCAACGAGGAATCGTACTCCGCGGCGGAGTTTTTTGCGGCGGCGCTTCGGGAATACGACTGGGCGACGATTGTCGGGTCAAAAACCTACGGCAAGGGGAATTTCCAGAATGCGTTTTTCCTGTCGGATGGGTCGATGGTGAATTTGTCGGTCGGCAAATACTACACACCGCAGGGCAAAAGCCTGACGGGGGTGGGGATTACGCCGGATGTGGAGCTAGATCTGGATGACGAGCAGTATGCGCTGCTCTATTATGGCCAGCTTGAAGCGGCGGACGATCCGCAGCTTCAGGCGGCGATCGACGTTTTGTCGTAAGGGGTTGTGATTTGGCCGGAGATGGTTTCCAAATTCTGCGAGGTTCCCGCAGAAAATCTCTTGACACGGCCAGTGACCGGGGATATAATGGCAACTGGCGTTTTAGGATAAAATATTTCCCTTTTGCGGGAACAGCGATAGAAAGGACCGTAGAATCATGGCAAAAGAGTTTAAGATCAGCACACTTCGCCTGAAAGAGCTCGAGCAGGAATTGAATTACCTGAAAACGACCCGTGAAAAAGAGGTCGCCGAGCAGATCAAGGAAGCGCGTTCGTTTGGCGACCTGTCGGAAAACAGCGAGTACGATGAAGCGAAAAACGAGCAGGCAAAGCTCTATGGCCGCATTGCGGAAGTGGAGAACATTCTGGCGCACGCCGTCATCATCGACGAGAGCGAAGATGCTGCGGGAAAGATTGGCCTTGGCTGCACGATCAAGGTAGAGGACATCGAGACAGGCGACGAGGAACTCTATGCCATCGTCGGTTCGCAGGAAGCGAACCCGATGGAATGCCGGATTTCGGATGATTCGCCGTTTGGCCGTGCGATGCTCGGTCATGTAGTGGGCGACATTGTCGAGGTTGAAGCACCGGTCGGCACACTGAAGTACAAGGTTATCTCCGTCGAGCGGTAAGGAAGAAGGGACGATATGGCACAGGAAACGAGAAATGAAACACAGCAGGCGCCTGAGGTTTCGCTCGGCGACCAGATCAAGGTGCGCCGCGAGAAGCTGGCGCAGCTTCAGGCGGAAGGACATGACCCGTTCCAACTGACAAAGTTTGTCTGCACGGCCACAGCGCAGGAGATCAAGGAGCACTTTGACGAGATGGAAGGCAAGCCGGTCTCCATCGCGGGGCGCATGATGTCCAAGCGCGGCATGGGCAAGGTCTCCTTCTGCGACATTCAGGATAAGACCGGCCGCATCCAGCTCTACGCCCGCAAGGACGAGGTGGACGAGGACGATTATAACCGTTTCAAGAAATATGACATCGGTGACATTGTCGGCATCGACGGTGAGGTATTCCGCACACAGCGCGGCGAGATGAGCGTCCGTGCGAAGAAAATTACGCTGCTTTCCAAGTCGCTGCTGCCGCTGCCCGAGAAGTTCCACGGCCTGACCGACAAGGAGACGCGCTATCGTCAGCGCTATGTCGACCTGATTGTCAACCCCGAGGTCAAGCGCAATTTCATCATTCGCTCGCAGTTTATCAAGCATCTGCGGGATTATCTGGATAATATGGGTTATATCGAAGTCGAGACGCCGGTGCTCAACACGATTGCGGGCGGCGCGGCGGCGCGTCCGTTCATCACGCACCACAACACACTCGACATTGATATGTATATGCGCATTGCGACCGAGCTGCCGCTTAAGCGTCTGATCGTCGGCGGCATGGATCGCGTGTACGAGGTGGGC
>CAKUJA010000114.1 GCA_934661135.1 uncultured Oscillospiraceae bacterium | reverse complement strand
CTGCTTCGCAGACACCTTCCCCGGAGGGGAAGGCAATCCGCTGCGGCGGGGATTTGGGCGGACAGAGTCGTCCGCCCTACGGGTGCGGGGGAAGATCGGAGGTTGTACCGATGCACTGAAACTGCTCCCAGACCCTCATCCGTCTGCTTCGCAGACACCTTCCCCGGAGGGGAAGGCAATCCGCTGCGGCGGGGATTTGGGCGGACAGAGTCGTCCGCCCCTACAAAAAAAGGCGTGGTGGGAACATTGCAGGTGTCTCCGAAAGGCGATGCGCAGAGCGCAGAGACCTTTCGGGTGGTAGGGATGGATGGGACGGACGGCTGAAGCTGAGATTTTCTGAGAAAATTCTGGGACAACGGTTGGCACTGTGCCCGCTTTCTTTTCTTGGGAGATTGAACCCGTTCTTTTCTTTCTGGCAGAGAAAGAAAAGAATGGGTTCAAAAAGCGTTCCTTTGGGTGCGGAGGAAACCGAAAGAAGCGGGCGGACAGGGTCGTCCGCCCCTACAAGGTGCGGCGGAAAATCGGAGGGACGGGCGGACAGGGTCGCCCGCCCCTACAGGTGCGGCGGAAGATCGGAGGTTGTAACGATGCATTGCAACTGCTCCCAGACCCTCATCCGTCTGCTTCACAGACACCTTCCCCGGAGGGGAAGGCATTCCGCTGCGGCGGGGATAGGGCGGACAGGGGCGGAGGAAGCCTTTGTCCGCGGCGGGGATGGTTGTTCTTGTGTTTTGCGGGGAAATCCCATATAATACATATATAATCATGGCTGCGGAGTGCGGCAAACCCGAGAGCGCGAACATGACGGAGGGCGAAGCATGGAACAGATACAGGAATTGACAGTCCTTGTAGCGGACGACGAGCCGGAGCTGCTCGGTGCAGTCTGCCAGTTGATCGATTGGCAGAGCATCGGCTTTCGGCTGGTAGGAAAGGCCGGGAACGGACTGGACGCGTTGCAGCTTGTGGAGGAATTACAGCCAGACTTCTTATTGACGGACATTCGGATGCCGTTTATTTCCGGCACGGCGCTGGCAAAGCAGGCGAAAGCGGTACAGCCGCTTTTGCAGGTTGCGTTTTTAAGCGGCTATGACGATTTTGAATATGCCAAGCAGGGGATTGAGGAGGAGATCGTAGCCTATCTGCTCAAGCCAATCAGTATGGCGGAGCTGACAGAGGAGCTGCGGAAGATCCATGGGAAGATTGTAAAGCGGCTGAGAGACCTGACGCTGCGGTCGGATGGGGCAGAGGAGCGGCAGCTTGTTGCGGCGACGATGCTGCTGGATGATTATTTGCGGGATCATGCGGGGCAGAGTATGGCGAAGCTGCGCCAGCTTGGGGTAGAGCTTGCGGCAGAGGACACCATTATGGTTGCGGCATTGCGGATGCCTGCGGCAGAGCACGCGCTGCTGAGCATGGCAGAGCGCATTTTTTCGCGCGCCTACTGCTGCTGCGGCTTCTGCTCGGGCGACCGGGTGATTGTGCTGTTGGGGAGCAAAAACGGCTTTGGACAGATCTACCCGCTGCTCGATGAGCTGGGGCAGGCTGTGCGCCGGACATGGGGGACAGAGGCCAAGATCGGACTGAGCAAGGAATTTCCGTCGCCGGCGGAGTGCCACGCGGCGTATTTGGAGGCGATGGAGGCGTTGCAGCTTGCAGAGCGCGGGCATGGACTCTACGCGGCCGGCGGCTGGGACGACATGGCCATGCTCTGCGCGCGCGCGATCAAGATCATTGAAAAAGACTATATGGACGAGGAGCTGACGCTGCAATCGGTGAGCGAGCGGCTGCACATCAGCGCAAGCTATCTCGGCGCGAACATCAAGCGGTACGCGGGCGACACGTTTATGAATCTGCTGATTAAAAAGCGCATGGATGTGGCGCTGAAGCTGCTGACAAGCGGGACGAGCCGCATTGCGGATGTTGCACGGCGGTGCGGATACAGCGACCAGAGCTATTTCGGCTACTGCTTCAAGAAATACTACGGCGTGTCCCCGGCGCGGATGCGCAGCCAGAACGAGCGAAAAGAGGCGGAGGGATGAAGCAGAAAAGGGCTGTGAGCATGAACCTCATCATGGTGCTCTCGCTGGCAACGGTGGCGGTTGTGGTGCTGCTGTGCGCAAATCTGGTGTTCTTACAGACCTACCGGCAGACGCTTGTGCAGAACGCGCAGACGACGAGCCGGCAGGCCATTGCGCAGGTGAGCAGCACGATGAACGAGTATCTGGAGGATATGAACGACGCGGTCGGACTGCTGACGGAATATTTGGCTTACCCCGCGGAGCAGCGGGAGAACCGGTTTGAGACGTTTTTGGAGATTCGGCCGGACGTTGTGGCGGTGACGACCTACGACGAGACGGGGGAACTGCTGAACTGTTACAGCCTCGGGCACACGGTTCGGGAGGAAATTTTGAAGAATCTGTCGTTTGAACCGGAGAAAATGGACAGCTATGCGGACGGCTATGTGTCGGCACCGCACGTGATGTCGATTTTCCGGACGTATTATCCATGGGTGGTGACGATCATTTCGCCGATCCGGACGGGGATGGGCGAACGGTGGGTTGCGGTGGACATCAATTGCAGCAATATCTCAACGTACATCAGCGGCGTCGGCCTGGGGCAGCGCGGGTATTGCTTTTTACAGGACACTGCGGGGAATCTCGTGTACCATCCGCAGCAGCAGCTCATCTATTCGGCGCTGAAAACGGAAAATACGGCGCTGACCGCATCTCTGCCAGACGGAACATATGTTGAGGGCAACGTGATCTACACCGTGCAAACGCTGGACGGCGGAGACTGGCGCGTGGTGGGCGTGAGCTCGGTGCAGGAGCTTATCACGGACGGACTGCGGGAGATTACGCGGATTTCCGTGGTGACAACGGTGCTGGTGCTGGCGGCGGCGCTGATGATGAGCCTGGTGCTCTCACGGGTGCTGTCGAGTCCGATTCACGAGCTGATTTTGGCGATGCGGCGGTTTGAGCAGTCGGCGGACAACTTTACGTATGAGCCGGTGACCGGTGTGCGCGAGGTGCAGAATCTCTCGGTGTCGTTTGAGCACATGGTGAAAAAGGTGCAGCGATTGATGGCGACCGTGCGCGAGGAGGAGATCAACCTGCGCAAGACGGAGCTTAAGGCGTTGCAGGCACAGATCAATCCGCATTTTCTCTACAATACGCTCGACTCGATTTCGTGGATGTGTGAGCAGGGAAAGAACGCCGAGGCAGTGGTGATGGTCAACGCGCTGGCGCGGCTGTTCCGTATCAGCATCAGCAGGGGGCATGAGCTGATTCCGATTCGCAGCGAGGTGCAGCACGCGCAGAGCTATTTGCAAATTCAGAGTGTGCGGTACAAGGAGCAGTTTTCTTACGAATTTGATGTGGAGGAGGACTGCATGGAGTATCTTTGCAACAAGATTACGCTCCAGCCGATCATTGAAAACGCGATCAACCACGGCGTCAACGGCTTGGTGGACGAGGGACACATCGACATCCGCGTCCACAGCGACGGCGAGGATATTGTGTTCTGCGTGGAGGACAACGGCGTGGGCATGGAGCCGGAGCAGATCGAAGCGATCTTCCAGCGGAGGGCGGACGGAAAGTCGGGGATCGGGATCAAAAATGTCAACGACCGGCTGAAAATCTGGTTCGGCGAGAAATACGGCATTACGATTGAAAGCGTTCCGGACGAGGGGACGCGGGTCTATGTGCGGATGCCGAAGGTGCGCGAGGAGGCGGAGTATGAGAAGCATTAAGCGATGGGCAGCGGCGCTGCTGGCGGCGGTGCTGTTAGGCTGCTCCGGCTGCGCGCCGGCGCACACAACGAATGCGCCGTATCGCGTGTATCTGATCTCAAAGTCGACCAGGACGGAATTCTGGAAGACGGTTTTCGCCGGGGCGAACACCGCGAAGTCGGAATACAATGTGGATCTGACGATCCTCGGCCCGGAGACGGAGGACGACTTTGAGATGCAGAACGACTACATCCGTCAGGCAACAGCGGAGGGCGCGGATGCGATTGTCTACTCCGCGATCAGCTACACCGAAAATGCACAGGCGATCGACGAGGCGATTGCGGCGGGGGTACGCGTGATTGTGATCGACAGCGACGTGGACTCGGACGGCGTGTCGATTCGGATTGGAACGGACAATGTAGAGGCAGGGCGGATCAGCGGCGAAGCCGCGCTGGACACGGCGCTGGATAGCATTGTGGTCGGCATTGTCAACTGCTATGCCGAGACGCAGAACTGCCAGGAGCGGGAGAAGGGGTTTCGCGAGGTGTTGATGGGCGACGCGCGCGTGAAGGGGATCTACACGGTGAACGTGGAGACAAACGCACGCAAGGCGCGCACGGCGGCGGAAAAGCTGATTCAGGATCACCCGGAGATCAACGTGCTTGTCGGATTCAACGAGCCGCTGGCCGTCGGCGTGGCGCAGGCGGTCAATACGCTGGGGCTGACCGGAAAGGTACACGCGATCGCATTCGACACGAACGTGCGCTGCATCGAGCTGCTGCAAACCGGTGCGGTTTCGGCACTGGTGGTGCAGAATCCCTATGCAATGGGATATTTGGGCGTGGAGAAAGCGTGGGAAGTGCTTCAGGGAGCACATTTTGACGCTGAAACCATGGTTGATACGGCGACGACAATTGTGACAAAGGAGAATATGTTCACGATGGAGAGCCAAAAGGCACTGTTTTCCTTTGGCTGAGCGACAGACCCCGGTGCGTTTTGAAAATACACCGGGGTTTTGTGCAATATCAACAAAAAACAAATGAATTTTTTGATGCCCTCAAAAAATATTCAGAAAATCCGCGTGGAAAAACAACTGGGACTTTTTTCGGGATCTGATAGAATATAGTCACAGGCAAGCCGGACAGGTGCGTCTGTAAAAAATAACTTTGGAGGAAAAAGCAATGAAAAAGATCCTTGCATTGCTGCTTGCGCTCGTCATGGTCGTCGCCATGGTCGCCTGCGCCAGCAAGACTACCGAGACTCCGTCGACCGACGACACCCAGACCACTACGCCGGCTGACACCACCGAAACCACCGAAACCACCGACACCACCGACACCAGCGCGGAAGCTTCCGAGCTGAAGGTTGGCGTGTTCTACTACACGTTCGCCGATACCTACATCGCAAGCGTCCGTACCGCGCTCGACGCAGAGCTCGACAAGCTGGGCGTGAGCTACAACAACTTCGACGGCAACAACAACCAGACCACGCAGAACGAGCAGATCCAGACCGCTGTCACCGACGGCTACAACCTGCTGGTTGTCAACATGGTCACCTCCGGTTCCCCGGACGTTGCCAACGAGATCATCTCCTTGGCCAACGGCACCCCGGTGATCTTCTTCAACCGTGCGATCGAGGCTGACGGCGAGGAAGGCACTGTTCTGAACGCAAACACCAACATCTGCTTCATCGGCACCGATGCTCCGGAAGCCGGTCATCTGCAGGGCAAGATGGTTGGCGAATACCTGCTGGCACATTGGGACGAAGTTGACCTGAACGGCGACGGCAAGATTTCCTACGCCATGTTCAAGGGCGACGAGGCCAACGTGGAAGCGATCTACCGCACCCAGTACGGTGTCGAGGACGCTGACGCTGTCCTGACCGAGGCTGGCAAGCCGGCTCTGGAATACTTCGACGCTTCCAACTCCGCAAAGTATCAGGTTGACCTCGGCGGCGCATGGTCCGCACAGGCTGCTCTGGACTACATGAACACCAACCTCTCCCAGTACAACGAGGCCAACGGCAACATGATCGAGCTGGTTATCTGCAACAACGATAACATGGCTGAAGGCGCAATCTCCGCTCTGGAGGCTGCCGGCTACAA
>CAKUJA010000113.1 GCA_934661135.1 uncultured Oscillospiraceae bacterium | reverse complement strand
CGGTTCCGGCGGGCCGTTCTGGATCATCGGCTAAAATCTGCACCCGATCAGCACTGCTGACCGGGTGCATTTTCATAATTTACAGAAAATTCACAGGTTCAAGTGACCGTTTTGTCGTTTTGCGGTGCGTATTGTTATAGAAGGATTTGGAGGACAAACCTATGAGGACAACCATCCAGCAGCTTGCAGAATTTCTAACCGCCTGCCGCGGGAACTGGCGAAATGCCTGCTTCATCTCCTGCGGTGTCTGCAAATGCCGCACACCCTGTTCCGGTTATCTGATGAGCGCAGATGCCGGCGGCAAGCCTGTCCTGATCTCCATTGCTGAATATGAACGCCTCACCGCGCAGCGGATCGACCCAACCGAATGCCGCGGACAGCTCTCCCGCAGCGCTTTCGAGGACATTTATGCACTGTACCTCAACTGGTGTCTCTCAGACAACACAAGCTGCTGTTTACAGATACTCTCTCTTCTTCCTTCTGAATAGTACATAGGAGGATCTCAGTTTGAAAAAAGCTCACATTACCTGTCCATACTGCCACGCGCCGGCGCAGCTTCGCCCGGCCAGCAGCATTTATGGCATCCACACAAAAGACCGGGCCGCGAAGCTCTACGTCTGCTCCCGGTATCCCGCTTGCGACGCTTACGTGCAGGCACACAAGGCGACCAGTCTGCCGATGGGAACGCTTGCCGACAAATCGCTTCGACAAAAGCGTATGCAGGCACATCGGACATTCAACCAGCTTTGGGAAAAAGGCTTCATGCGCAAACAGGATGCTTACGCATGGCTGTGCGTCCGGCTCGGCATCCCGGAAGCAGACGCGCATATCGCCAATTTCTCGGAGTATCGCTGCGACCAGGTCATATCGCTCTGCAAAGAATTTTTGAACGCACAAAGGATGGTGAAACAAAATGGATCGAAGCAGCATCGTATTGACCGCTGAGCAGCAACTGCTTGTAGAAAACACCTTGGAATTTATCCACTGGACGATTGCAAAGCTCATTCCAAAAAGCAACTGTCATATGGAATATGACGATCTCTTTCAGGAGGGCTGCGTCGCGCTGTGCCATGCGGCGGCAAGCTATCATGGCGGTACCTCATTCAAGACCTACGCCATCACGGTCATCCGCAACCATCTGATCGACTGCTGCCGCAAGCAGACAAGCTGGCGGAAGTATATCTCCGAGCAGTCCTTGGATGACCCGGACGCCAATCTCCCCGCGCCCGTCTGCACAGACCATGCGCATTTTTCCGGTGTTGATACAGGCGCGGTGCTTAACTCCTGCAAGAAGCACTATCGCGGCGTGGCGAAGCTCGGCGTTGACGCGCTCGTTCTCAAAACAAAAGGTTTTGACTGCAAGGATATTGCGGCGCTCTATCACACCAGCTCCAACAATGTCGGTGCGTGGATCTCCCGCGCGTCAAAGAAACTCCGCAGCGACCCGGATTTTCTGGACGCTTTCGACATCGCCTCCTGTTGAAATTCTTCGGGTTCGTTCGTAAAAGAAAAATAAAAGCACATTGGAGGTACTGTTATGGAATACACGAAATATGCAGCCGTTGGGTATTTCAAATGCCATCGCACACTGGACGGCAAGAAATATCCCGTTGTCATCGTCGGCCGGAAGGAATATATGCTCGACGTGCAGGAAATGACCGTCTGGAGCAGTCTTGCATGGCGGATCCTGTCACGCAGCCAGATCGCGGAAGCCTATCTGAAGCTGACGCACGGGCTGTCGTTTACATCCCGCCGGACGCTGGACGACTGTATTGACCGGCTTGTCACACGCGGACTGGTCGCGGAGGGGCGCGGCAGCAGCGAATATGAGGCGCTCTACGATCTTCTTTCCTGCCTGTATATTGCTCCGGTATCTGCAAATCCGTTTCTGCGGTTCGGCGCGTTCCTGAAGCTCTGGATTTGGGACGGTGCGCCGTTCTCTAAAGCAATTTGCTTGTTCTCACGCCCGAAACAGAATGCAGAGGAACGGCAGATCGTGCGGCTGGCAAATCAGGCGCTTCTCAGCAGCGCGGAACTGATCAAATGTGCCGAGCGTGGCGTGCGGACGCTTCGCTCTGACGCGCAGCTCATGGACTGCCTGTATAACGACGAACTGACCACCAGCGAGAATCTGCCCATCCTGATGGCAGCCTCCCGGCAGGCGCGCCCTGTTTCGGCGGCAATCGCAAACCTATATCTGCACAAGCAGATCGTCTTCGAGCGGTGCTGAATATGAAAAAGCTCCTTGCGTGGCCTGCGCCGCTGCTGCAGAAGTGGCTGCTGTCGTTGCTGCTCTGCCTGCCGTTCCTGGCCGCAACCATCGTTTCTGCGTTCTCCGGCGATCGGACGTTTCTGATCCTCAGCGCATTGCTCTTCCTTTTTTGCGGTGTTCGCTGTGCGGAGCTTTATGTAATGCTCGCGAACGAACGCTATTGCGCGGAGGAAGGCATTTGTCTTTCGGTCTCCGGCATTCCGTTTCAGCGACAGCGAAGAGTTATTCTGCAAAAGACAGGCGGGGAGCAGCTTGTCTTCTGCATAGAAAAGAACAAGCGGCTGTCTGTGGGGCAAGCCTATCGGGTCTATTTGCCGCTTTCTGCAATTCCAAGTGAAGTCAAGACCGCACACTTGCCGCAGCCATGTGCATTGGCAGTCGAGAAAATTGAACCCGTGTCTTTCGATTGCGTGGAATTGGCAGACTGAACCTCTTGGTTTCTTGAAATTGTTGTCTATCTGTTTTCGTTGATTATTTTTCTGCAGTTTGCTATACTATAGATAGAAAACAATGAGGAGGTGCGTTCCATGCCCGCTGATGAGATTGAAGTCATAAAACAAAGGCTTGTCGATCAGATCAAGCCCATTGGTGTCTATCTGTTTGGCTCTTTTGCAAACGGTACCGCGCACGCCGACAGCGATTTTGATTTCTACATTATCGTAGATGACAGCGAGAAAGATCTTCACGCCATAGCCACTTCTGCATATAAAGCGATTCGTGGTGTGAAGCAGCGCCCCGTGGATATTCTGGTCGGCACGAAAAGCCGCTTTGACGAACGTAAGAATCAGTTCACCGTAGAAAACGAGGTATTCCACAAAGGAGTTCTGCTCTATGGATCAGCAAGTTAAACAGTGGATTGACTATGCCGCGCAAGATTTAGGCGTTGCCCGGCATCTTTTTGAAAACTACCATCCCCAGCCGCTCGAAATCGTCTGCTACCACTGCCAGCAATCCGCAGAGAAAGCAATCAAAGCCGTAATTGTTTCTCTGCACTGGCCCACCGGGATTCCCAAAAGCCATGATCTTTCTTTTCTGCTGAATCAGATCCACAACTATATCTCCATTCCAGATGCAATCGGTGATGCTGCAGACGCCTTGACACCGTTTGGTACCATGACACGGTATCCGAACGAATTGACTGTCGAGGAGCGCCACGCAAAACAGGCAATCGCATATGCGGAACAGATCCTGAATTGGACAGCATCTGCTTTGCGATAAAGCAAAAATCACAGCTGCATAATCGAAGCGGTCGCAGATCTGCGGCCGCTTTTTTCTGCATTTTGCAGAAAAATCATATTACCGCCCTATTTTATAAGTAGAGAATATTCTTTTCCTATCGTGAAAACTATATATAGTTTTATCGTAATTGACAACCGCAAGATATTGTGCTACTATACTCATGTAATTGATATTTGTGCATTTCATCGGAACGCAGACCGTATGGTCTGTGCGTGGGGCTTCTCACATTGCACACGTTGGTCAGG
Organism: uncultured Oscillospiraceae bacterium; assembly: GCA_934661135.1. GTDB lineage: Bacteria > Bacillota > Clostridia > Oscillospirales > Oscillospiraceae > CAG-170. The sequence goes on along the minus strand of CAKUJA010000113.1, from coordinate 2,084 downwards.
TTTGTATTTGAGTGCTGGTAGCATGGTATTTGCCCGCAAGGGGTAGATGTCGCTGCCGGCATTTTTTATATAGATATTCATGCCGGTGGCAGAAAGGAGTGTTATGGCCAAAGCAAGTCTCATCGGGCTGATCACGCAAGGCCCGGAATTGCAGCACAGCGCCAAGGGTGAGCCCTATGTCCGCTTTTCCGTAGCCGAGTACGTCGGCTTCGGTTCGCAGCGGCACACACAGTTTGTTGACGTGTGGGCATGGGGCTACATGGCGCAGCGGCTTGCAAAGTGCAGTCTGAGTAACGGCGATTATATCTTTTTGAGCGGCACGTTGGAGTTGGAAGAGTTCACGAAAAAAGACGGCGTCACAAAAGATAAACGCTTGAAGCTCAGATTGGATGACTGGGCACCTGTTCCGAAGAAACGGGAAGCAGGCTGTCCAACACAGAATGAAACAGAGGTTTTTCCTATCTCCGCCGAACAGATCGACGGCGACCGGGAAGAACTGCCGGGATAACACCGGCAAAGCGGAAGAGGAACCGCACCAGATGATTCAGAAATGATTCGTCGGTGCGGTTCCTCTTTTTTTATTTTATCGAAAGAATTTTGAAAGGTGGCTTAATTTTATGAAACGATCCAGTCCTCTATGGGGAAGTGTCTCCGTCCTGATCGGTGTGGTCATTGCGATTCTGGCGCTGGTGCGCGGCGCATGGCTCGTCCCGCTGCTGCTCCTGGTCTTTACGGCGTGGGGCCTGTGGGTGGTCATGTTCCAGCTTCAGCCCGCATGGGATTCCATCCGCGGGTATCGGAAGAAAGAGCATGACGCCAGACGGCAGCGGGAAGCATCGCTTTACAGTACAGCGCAGGCCAACGCCGACGCCATGCAGCTTTTGCTGCGGCACGTCAACCATCGGATCTCTGCGTATCTCAAGTCGGTCTATCCGAGTGCCCGCTGGGAGTGGACGACCGGAAACCCAACTGCGCTCATCATGCAGGGCGGCACCGGCCGCATCCGCGTCTATGGCATTGAGGAATACGACTATGCGGACGTTCAGATCGACCGCAATGGCAATCTTTCCTGCAATCTCCTGAAAGTCGTGCCGGTGCAGCCGCGTATGGATGCGCCGACACCGCCGAACCAGCAGCCGGTCGATCCGCAGGTCTGGTACGACATGGAGGGGCGTGATGTATTAGAGCGCGTGATCGCAGATTTGGATTCCCGCGGCCACAGCAGCCTGACACTGAAAGAGGACGGCAGCGTGTGCGTCCATGAGGACGACGACACGAAGGATGCTCCGCAGGAGCATTTGACCGCATTCCCGCCGAAAGTCTACTGGCCGCGTCTGGAACAGGTGCTGGAAAGCGAGGGCCTGACCGCAAACGTCCATGACAGTGAGATTGCCGTATCATGGTAATTTTTTTGAGAAAGGAGCGAAAACACGAATGAAAAGCGGACGCAGTATTCAGGATGTGAGCCGCGAGATCCTGCGCCAGCAGAAGGCAAAGGCAGACTATCTGGTTGCAACCGACCGTCTGCACATGGATACATATGGCGACAGCCCCGTGATCCGTGTACTCGACCGTGACGGTATCGACCAGATCGAGCCATTGGAAATTCAGCAAACTGCACATCAGCAGATCGGCACCTATCTGGACATTCCCAGCAAGTATTATGACCGGATGCTCCAGCGCGATCCCGCGCTTCTGAGCTACAACGTCAACCGCTGGTTCCAGAAGGAGCCGGAGCAGAAACTGCTGCGCACAATGGACGGCAAGGCGAGAGCGTTCCTCAGCAACCGCTATCGCCGCATCGACAATCTGGACATCGCCCGCGTCGTTCTTCCCATCATTGGGGAAATGGAGGGCGCGCGCTTTGAAAGCTGCGAGATCACCGACGACCGGATGTATCTGAAGGTCGTCAATCCGCGCTTGCAGGCAGAGGTCGTTCCCGGCGATGTTGTGCAGGCTGGCATTATGATCTCCAACAGCGAGACAGGTCTCGGTGCCGTCAACATTCAGCCGCTCATTTACCGGCTGGTATGCTCCAACGGCATGGTCGTAAACGAAGCCGGCACCCGCCGGGCGCACATTGG
>CAKUJA010000112.1 GCA_934661135.1 uncultured Oscillospiraceae bacterium | reverse complement strand
TTCTCCTGAATTGGAGCGTCCAACATTGGATTTGCCTGTACGGGATTTTCCCGTATAGGTTTTTCCTGTGTAGGTGATGGCGTTTTAGGCTGTTCCAGAATGGTGTATTCGATAGAGCCGAGCTGCCCGTTTGCGCCACGGACACGCGCACGGATCAGATAGCCGTGCGCCTCCAGCTCCCGGATGCCACCACTGATGCTGTCAATTCCATCCTTGCAGATACGGGCAAGACCCTTCATGGTGTAGTCCCAATTCTCCGGCAGAGACAACATGAGAGATAAAAGCCCTTTCGCTTTCAGCGACAGCGACATATCCCGCAGATGATAGTTTGACATGACCGTGTAATCCCTGGTCTTTTCGATACGGAATACAGCCATCTTCGCACCTCCTTCCTCTGAAAATGAAAAGTGTTGATTTCGATGAAAAAAGCCTCCGGTTTGCCTCTCGGATGTGATCCATAGGAAAACATCCATGCCCGCCTGCTTGCGGCGGTCAGAGAGGAAAAAACAGAGGCTTTCGCACCCTAATCACAACACTTGAATTTAGGTATAGAAAAAGGGCGGCTGTCTTAAAAACAGTCGCCCGAAAAGGGGATATATACAAGTTATTTGCTACTCGTCCGCCTTGAAAACCGTTGATATTACTGGCTTTTTCAAAAAGTTCTGTATCACCACTCGCACCATCGAAAATCCCCGAAATCGAGAGATTTCGGGGATTTTTCTTGGCTTTAGACAGCCGAACAACAGAAACCATAAGCCGTAATCGATAAAAAGAGCCGGACAGAATTTCTGTCCGGCTCCTAAATTTTACGACAGCTTTAAATCGCCATCCTTGACCCAACCGAGCTTTCGGCAGATCATATTCAGCAGCGGCGTAATGACCGCCGGCAGCACGATGGCAATCAGCGCCAATCCAATCCAGTCAAACGCGGTAGGGGAGATGGCCTGCGCACCCTTGGCGATGGCCTCCTCCGTCGGTGCAAGCCATCCGGTCCACACGCCGATCGGCCCGCAAAGGCCGCACGTACCCATCCCGGAGTTGATCGGTGCGCCGTTCATTTCTAGATGAAAGACGCACGTCGCAATCGGCCCTGTAATCGCGGATGCCACCGTCGGTGCAATCCACACGCGCGGATTTCGCACAATGTTCGGCATCTGCAGCATCGACGTGCCAAGTCCCTGGCTGACAAGACCGCCCCAACTGTTCTCGCGGAAGCTCATCACCGCAAAGCCGACCATCTGGGCGCAGCACCCGGCGACGGCTGCGCCGCCTGCCAACCCGGTCAATCCGAGCACGGAGCAGATCGCCGCCGACGAAATCGGCAGCGTCAGCGCAACGCCCACCAGAACGGATACCGCGATACCCATCCAGAACGGCTGCAGCTTTGTCGCGTTGTCGATCACCGTGCCAAAGGCGGAAGCCGCTGTGCCGATCGGCGGCGCAATCCACTTGGCCAGCGCCACGCCAATGAGAATTGTCACCGCTGGCGTCACCAGAATATCAATTTTTGTTTCTTTGCTCACGGCCTTCCCGCATTCCGCGGCCACAATCGCAATAATCAAAACCGCCAGCGGGCCGCCCGCGCCGCCCTCCGCGTTTGCTGCGTAGCCAACCGCTGCGAGGGAAAACAGCACCATCGGCGGCGCCTGAAGCGCATATCCGATCGCAATTGCCATCGCCGGCCCCGAAACCGCCATCGCGTAGCTGCCGATGTCCGTCAAGAATGCGACGTGGAGCTGCGCACCGAGCGTCTTGATGATCGTACCGATCAGCAGTGAGCAGAAAAGCCCCTGCGCCATCGCGCCCAGCGCGTCGATGCCGTATCGCTTTGCGGAAAAAACGATATTTTTTCGTTTGCAGAATTCACCGATCCGGCTCATCTTTCCATCCTCCATGACGTAGATTGGTTTTTTCGGTAATGTCGAACGCCAAACGTGTAAAAAGAAAGAGCTGACCGAAAGGTCAGCTCTTTCTGGTACGCCGGAAGGGACTCGAACCCCCGACCTACTGGTTCGTAGCCAGTCACTCTATCCAACTGAGCTACCGGCGCATAGCGCGTTTCCTCAGCGCCCTAGTATAATAGCACACGCCGGCAGAAAAAGCAAGCATTATTTTCATGGAACCAGAGAATTTTTCCTCAGTTGGATGTTGTCATAGATTGAATGGCCTTCTCAGCCTCCTGCTTGATGGTGCTGGCCGCGTCGTTCGTGAACTGGTAGACCTCGCTGTTTTTCGGCAGCATCATCGCGCCGATTGCACCGACGGCGATGCCTGCTCCCATGGTCAGCAAAAAACTCTTTACCTGCATTGTATCAGCTCCTTTCTCCTTAGGTATATCTGAAAACGCATGATGTGACCGGCAGCGAGGTTTTTGCGTTGAGCAAGACATTTTTCGCAGGAATACTGACGTATTTCAAGGAAACATGACGCGGCACAGTGCGAAAAGACCCGCTGTCCGGGTACGTTGGGGGTTTTCAGATCTACCCTAGTATGCCACGCATCGATGGACAGAATACAGCGGTGAAATTTTCTGTTCTTTTTTGCCGAATTATGCTATACTAGGGTGTATCTGAAAACGCATGATGTGACCAGCAGCGAGGGATTTTTGCGTTGAGCAAGACATTTTTTCGCGGGAATACTGACGTATTTCAATGACGCGGCGCACCGCAAAAAGACCCGCTGTCCGGGTGCATTGGGAGTTTTCAGATGCACCCTAGATAAAAAGGAGGAAGCCGTATGTCGATTGATGTCTTACAATCTAAAATCCGGAAAACCAAAAATCCCAGTATGATCTGCATTGCACCGTCCATTCTGGAGCTTCCGATGTCCATCAAGGACGCGGCGCGCCACGAATACGGCGACACGCTCCGCGCCGCCGCCGAGTGCTACAAGCAGTTTTCCTTCGGCATTCTCGACGCCTTGCAGGGCATCGTCCCCGCCGTCAGCATTGTCAGCGGTGCGTTCGCCGCGCTCGGCTCCGACGGTGTCGCTGCCATGGAAGAAGTGCTCGCCCACGCGCGTTCGCTCGGCTATTACGTCCTGCTCGACCTCATGCGCGCTGATGTCGCGCTCAACGCCGAAGCGATGGCGCGTGCCTGCTTCGGCAGCATTCAGGTGGGAGAGACGTCGTTCACGCCCTATGCGTGCGACGGCGTTCTGATGACCGGCTACCTCGGCAGCGACTCGGTCAAGCCGTTTACCGAATATTGCAAAGACGGCAAAAACGTTTTCATCATCGCCCGCAGCTCCAATAAATCTGCCCGCGAGGTACAGGATCTCCTCTCGGGCGACCGTGTGGTCTATCAGGTCATGGCTGACCTTGCCATGCGCTGGAGCACTGACCGCTTTGGGAAATACGGCTATTCCGAGATCGGGATCGCCGCCGCCGCGACGAACCCCGCCGTCCTGCGTACGCTCCGCGAAAAATACGACCGCCTGTTCTTCCTCGTTCCCGGCTACGGCACGCAGGGCGGCAGCGCCAAGGACGTCCAGTACGCCTTCGATAAGCTGGGGCACGGCGCGGTCGTCATGGCCGGCCGCAGCGTGATCTACGCGTGGCAGCGGCAGGATGACGGCGACTACCAGACCTGCGCCCGCGACGCGGCGCTGAAAATGCGCGAGCAGATTCTCGCCTATACCACGGTCATTTAAAGGATGGAACCGCCATGACAAGCATCTATCTCGTCCGCCACGCCGAAGCTGAGGGCAACGCCTACCGCCGCATCCACGGCCAGTATAATTCGCTCATTACGCCAAACGGCCTGCGTCAAATTGCGGCGCTGGAACGGCGCTTTGCCGCCGTCCCGGTCGACGCCTGCTACGCCAGCGACCTCTACCGCACCTGTAAAACCGCCACGAGCGTCTATGTCCCCAAGCACCTCTCGCTGCAAACCGATGCGCGTCTGCGCGAAATAAACCTCGGCCGCTGGGAAGATCAGCCGTTCGGCTATCTCGAGCAGTTCGAGCCGGAGCGCATGGAGCAGTTCAACCGCGACGCGCAGCACTGGTCGGTCGAGGGCAGCGAGACTTGGCCGCAGTATACCGGGCGGATGCTCGCCGCCCTGCGGGAGATTGCCTCGCGGCACGACGGCCAGACCGTCGCAATCTTTACGCACGGCTGCGTCCTGCGCGGCCTGCAAATCATCCTGCTCGGCGGCCAGACGCCGCCCTACTGCGACAATACCGCCGTTTCGCACCTGACCTACGACGGCGCGTTCCACATCGACTATCTCAACGATACGTCCCACCTCACGCCGGACATATCCACGTTCGAGCGCCAGAAATGGTGGCGGCAGTTCGGCGATAAGCGTGATTTCAACCTTTGGTTCCGTCCCTGTGAGCCAGATTGCTATGAAGCCTGTCTGCGCGATACGCCGGTCGGCCTTGTCCGCCTCGGTGAGCTGGACGCGCAGACCGGCCTGATTCTCGACCTCCGTCTCGATGAGGATCGCCGCGGCAAGCGCCTTGGCGAGCAGCTCATCGGCTGCGCCGTCTGTGAGCTGCGCCGGGCAGGGAAGTCTATGCTCCGCGTCAACCTCCCGCCGGACGACCCGGCCTACGGTTATTTCCGCTATTTCGGCTTCACCCCAACCACCGGCGGCCTGGAGCGTTCCATCGCCGTCCCGCAGCGCCCCTGAATCGTTGTAGGGTGATGCCCGTGTCGACCCGCGTTCCACACCCATCAAAACAAAGCCGCACATCCGCCATGCGGCGAATGTGCGGTTTTCTTTATCGCCCGCCGGCCATGCCGGTGCCGCGCTGCGTCCCGGTGTAGCCGCTCGTTCCGGCATTGCCGTTTATCCGCCCGGCGGTTCCGGATGTGCCGTTGCGATACGTCTGCCCGGCAGTCCCATTGTACTCCCGGCCGGCCATACCGTTGTAGGCATCGTTCGTGCCGTTCACGCGCCCGTCGCGCGTTGTTGACACATTGCCGTATCCATCGCGGTACGGGTCGTCAATTCTGCCGCTTGCGCTGCACGCCGTCATCACGGTCAGCAGCAAACAGCACACGGTCAGTAAAACAAGAAAGCGCTTCATATCGGTTCCTCCGTTTGAAAAAATTCTGTTGCTGCTTGCTAGTATGGCCGTGTTTCGCCCCAGTATGCGCGGCTTCTCCAATTTTGGTGAAAAATATTGATTCTTGTCAGAAATTTTAGTATAATAATTAAACTACACTGGGTAGCTTCGGGCATACGCTCCCGCGCTGCCACCCAAACAAAAAGGAGTTCGTTCCCATGAAAAAACTGACTGCAAAAAAAGGCGTCGCCTGCATGGCCTGTCTGGAGTGTGTGCGTGCCTGTTCCACCGCCTTCTACAAAGAATTTGACCCGGATAAGGCGTGCCTTCAGATCGTAGACCGCAAGGGCACGGCCAAGCCGATGCTCTGCGTCCAGTGCGGCAAATGCGCCGAAGCCTGTCCCAGCGGCGCCATCACGCAGAATGCGAAGGGCGTCTACACCGTCAACAAGAAGCTCTGCACCGGCTGCGGCAAGTGCAAGGAAGCCTGTCCCTTCGGCGTTATGGTCAAGGCCGAGACGAGCGATTTTGCCTCCAAGTGCATCGCCTGCGGCATCTGCGCCAAGGCCTGTCCTATGGAGCTTCTCGAAGTCGTCGAAAAGTGATGTGTGCGCGGATACTGCTGTCCGCCCATTTCAAAAAGCGCCCATCCGTCAATCCCGGATGGGCGCTTCAGCGTGTCGAAAAAGTCTTTTCGCCCCGCTGCCTGTCCAGCTTTTCAAACTTAAAAAGTTTGAAAAGCTGCTTGATTGAACGCGAAGGGGGCTTTTTGCCCCTTTCACTCTGAAGGTGAATTGCCCGCAGGGCAAGAGAAGCTGGCCTGGGCCATTCCCCGCTA
>CAKUJA010000111.1 GCA_934661135.1 uncultured Oscillospiraceae bacterium | reverse complement strand
TAACGAATCTTCTGCGCCCTGAATTCTCAATACGCATAGGATCTTTTGCGTGAGTTCGATTCCCGTACGGGTCACCACGTCGTCGCGGACTGCGCTAGTTCGCGACGACTTTTTTATGCTTTGCATCAAAAGTCATCTCTCACCCGCTTCGTCGCTCCTCCTCTCCGAACTGCAAACGCTTCGCTGGTTTGCAGTTCGGTTTTCGTTTCTGCAAATTGATCCATAGCGTACAACTCACACAAAAAAGAAGCCATCCATTCGGATGGCTTCTTTTTTTGGGTGTTCGTATGTTGGATCAGCTCCATCAGGTTCAACCTCCCGCGCATTTCTGTGCGATGCGCAGAAATCGAAAGAAAATCCGAGGCTGCACAGAGCCAGCTCCGCTGGCGGAGCATTCCCGTACATTTCTGCGGTTGACCCAACTTATTCTGATGAGATAAAAAGAAACCATCCACATGGATGGCTCCTTTTATCAATTGGGCGCAATTGTGCGGTGCTGCCTTAAATTTTCTTTTTATAATTTCCGTACACAACCGCGCCGTCTTTCGCCACGATAAATGCGCGCGGATCATATTTCAGGACAATCGATCGCAGATGGCCAATCTCATACTTGGAAACCAAAATGTAGAAGATGTGAACCGGCTGTCCCGTGTATTCGCCAATCCCTTCATATCTCGTAATGCCGCGGTGCAAATCCACAAGAATCTCTTGCTCCATTTCCGGACTCAACAACTTGGTGACAACTGTAACCTCCACGTTGATGTTCTGCATATGTAATTTATCCATCGTTGTCGTGGAGATAAACGAAAACAGAATGGAATAGATCGCCGTCGACAGGTTAAACGCCACCGCACAGACGGTATACAGCATCAGATTCCAGGCCAGATTGACGTGCCCGATACTGGTGTGCGACCCGCTTTTAATCAACATCATGCCGATCACGTCCATGCCGCCGCTCGTGCCGCCCATCCAAAGAATGATGCCGATGCTGCCGCCGCAGAGAATCCCTCCGATCAGGCAGCGCGCCAGCTGGTCACCGGAAAGAATATCGGTACGCGGAATGATCGTTAAAAAGACGGTAATGCCCGTGACAGCCAACAGTGTCTTTAGTACAACAGTGCGATCCAGCCGTCTCCACGCTATCAGCAAAACCGGCAGGTTGATCGCATAGTTCAGCAAACCGGCAATGTCAATTTTCGGCGTCCAGCCGGTCAAATGAATAAGTAACGTGCGCAATAGCTGCGCCAAACCCATAATTCCACCGGTATATAATCCAGCAGGAACCACAAACAGGTTCATTCCCACCGCATAGAACAGCGTCCCACCGAGAATCGCAACGCAGTGCAGCACTTCCCGTCCAGTTTCGCTCTTATTTTGCATGAAATACTGCACGTTAGTCGCCCCTCTTTCGAAAATGACGTTTTTCATGCAAATCATATCACGCTGTCCACGAAAAAGCAACCGCAATTCAGGCCACAAACCATATTTTCCTTCGTATTTTTTAAGCGGGTGACGAGGCTCGCTCAGGCCGCCCTATGCGGCCTGACACGCACGCGGGCACCGCAAGGCTCCACCGGAGTCTTGCTTTTGCTGCGCAAATGCCCTTTTCGACCCTCTACCCGCTAAAACCAAAAAGAAAAGGCGCAACCTTCGTTGCGTCTTTTCTTTTTGGAGCGGGTGACGAGGCTCGAACTCGCTACCTCCACCTTGGCAAGGTGGCGCTCTACCGGATGAGCTACACCCGCATCTCAAATGCAGGTATTATTATAACAGAATTTCCGTGAAAGTCAAGTCCTCATTCCAAATTCATGTCAATTTCTTCGTTTTGTGCTTCATTGACTTCTTCAACCGCATTTTCCGTCTGCTCCGGTTCCTGCCGGTCATCTGTCAGCGTACCGTCGTCAAGCTCTGTCGTTTGCTCCGTCTCCGGTCGCTCACAGGCCGGATATGCCGCTGCATCCCAAGAATAGCCGATCATATCGTCATCATAGCGCAGTCTGAGCCGCCCATCTGTGAGCAGTGACTGCAGCAGATCGACATGATAAGACGTTCCGTCCAACGTCACAATATTCCAGTAATAGGTGCTGCCGTCGCGGTTCCCTGTGACAACGCTGCTCTCAATTCCGATCTGGTCGCAAAGCAACTTCCACGCGGTGGCTGCGCTCTCGCTGGTAATCAGTCCTTCGCAGAGCGCCGAATAGAGCGGTGTATCTGTTTCCTGTTCCGTATAAGGGAAGCGCTCCAGCAAATACGTAAACAGCAGATCCGCTTTTTCCCATTCCGTATCACGATACCGGACATACACAGACGCTGCCTGTAAGCTCTCCGCCACGGCGCTTTCCATCTTCTTCAGCGTTGCCGCATCCGCCGGATAGGTCAGAAGCAGCTCCACAATGCGGCTGCGGCCCTCATCCGGGTAGTTGGTGACGTGAATTTGCGGCAGAGCCATATAGTGTAGCGGGTCGTTCTCGTAAATTTGCTGCGCCAGTGCCGCATAGTCGAATGTGCGGTCGTTAATGGAATACCACGTGACGTGGTCACGGTAGGCATCCATCGCGTCGCGCAGCAACGATTCGACCTCATTTGGGTTCGTCACATACTCCAAAGTTTTCGGATTTTCCGACATTTCTCGGAACGTAATGTCGATCGAAATCTCGTAATATGACACGATTAAGGAACAATCGTGGGTTAAAAAGTCGATTGCGTAGGAGCCGATGGGATCGTCGCGGGCGACGGCGTATGCGGCACGGGAGAGATCTTCCTCGACGTTTCCACTGTAATTTGCGGTACGGATAATGCCGTGTTTTACCCCATTTTCGGCAAAATTTCGAATCGCCCGGCGCATTCCGATGTAGTCTGAGACGACCGGAATATCGGCATCCGTTGCGGCAGCTTGCGCTGTGCTATGCGGCTTGACTGCGGTAAACTCTGAAGGGATGCAGCCGGCAAGCAGCGGCAATGCTGCGGCAAACAGGAGCGCAGCGCAAAGTTTTTTGCGGCAAACCGCAAATGCAGGACGCCGGGCAGACCTTTTGGGAGACTGCCGTGCAGAATCGGGCGCAGCGGAAGATCCGGCGCAATCCGCTGAGACAGCACAGCGATTTTGCCGGCTGCAAAGACGCTTCCAAAAAGCCATACAACGCCCCTCCCCTTGCGGTTGAACCATCGAGGTTCTTAAAAATTAAAACGCGGCAAGCCATGAGATTCTGCCGGCAGTGCTTCCTCGCAAACCGCATCGTTGAGGGTTGCAGGCAGCACGGGCGGCTCCACACAAACATATTGATTCAGATACGCAATAAAACCATGCTCCGTATACGAGATGCCGATGACACCGCCCCAGCCGTCACATTTCGTCGCCGTGGCGACGGAAGCCCTCGCCGAGCACCTGATGCGCTTCCTGCAGAATGACGAAAGCATTGGGGTCGATCTCACGGACGAGATCTTTGAGCTGCGGCACCTGCTTGCGGCGGATGGCGCAGAGGAGCACCTGCTTCGGCGCGCCGGAATAGCCGCCGTGACCGTCGAGCATGGTCACGCCGCGGTCGAGCTTCTGCTCGATGGCCTGCACGATCGGCTCATAGGCATCGGAAATGATGAGGGCGACCGTGGAATAGTCGAGACCATAGATCAGGCCGTCCATGACGACGCTCGTTACATAGAGCGGGACAGCGGAATAGAGCGCCTTGCTGATGTCGTGATAGACAATGCCGGTGAGCGAAATGACAATCAAATCTACCACGAGCATGAGCCGGCCGAGCGGCAGCGTGCGGAAGCGGCGGCGCAGGAGCTTGGCCACGATGTCGGAGCCGCCGGTTGACGCACCGGCGAGGAACACCAGACCGATGCCGACGCCGGAGATGATGCCGCCGTAGAGCGCGCCAATCATCATATCGGCCTGCGGGACGGCGATGCCCGCAAAGAGATCAAAGAAGAACGACGTAGCCAGCGCGCCGGCGAGCGAGCCAAACAGGAACTTCTTGCCGAGCTGATGGCCGCCGATCAGAAACAGCGGCACATTGATGAGCAGCGAATAGAGACCGACCGAGCCGCGGCCAATGAGCGTCGTGAGCAGCATGGCGACGCCGCTGACGCCGCCGATATTGATCTGATTGGGCACCATGAACAGATCGAACCCAAGCGCGAAAATTGCGCTGCCGAGAATCGTCATGGCAAACATCCGCAGCCATGGCCAGAGCTTGCCCTGTTTCAAGCGAGCACCTCCCATTACAATCATCCAAGTTCGAGGGTAATCTGCTTTTCTTCAAGATCTTCTTCCTTCAGCAGCGCACCGGCTGCCGGAAGGGTGCGGGTGCGATAGCGCGCGGGAGTTTGGATGCCGGAGTCCTCCAGCAAAACCGCCCGCTCGAGCACAGCCCGTTTCTTCAGGCTCATCACGGCGACGCCCTGCGTGGCGCGCGTGGTTTTGACGGCGAGCTGCGCCGTAGAAAAGATCAGGCAGCGGCCGTCGGTGGCGTAGAGCGCGATTTGCGCATCCTCCGTCAGGCAGAACACAGCCTTGAGCGGACTTTTATCGGAATAGGCGCCGGTCAGCTTGCGGCGGTTGGTCTTGGTGGCATAGCCGGACAGCTCCACCTTGGCGGCCTTGCCGTTTTCAAAGACGAACAGGAGACTTCCCTGATAGTCGCCGGGGAACACCGCCGCGAAGAAGCCTTCGCCGTCGTCGAAGCCGAGCTTGCCGGGCAGATAGTCACCGAGGTTGGAGGCTTTGCCGTCCGGGAAGTCGGAAAGGCGGGTCTTATAGACCTGCGCGCGGTCGGTAAAGACGAGAAGCTCCTGATTGTTCGTCGTTTCACGGCTGAGCAGCAGGCTGTCGCCCTCTTTGAACTTCTGCTCGCCGGACATTCGGAGCGACTGCGGCGTGATTTTCTTGAAATATCCCTCGCGGGAGAGGAATACCGTGACCGGATAGTCTGGAACGTCCTCCGGCTCGTCCTCGACAACCTCATGGTCGTAGACCAGCACGGATTTGCGCTCCTGCCCATACTTTTTGGCCACCTGCTCGAGCTCTTTGCAGATGACATTGCGGATCTTCCGCTCGGAGCTAAGCAGATCCTCGAGCTCGGCAATTTCACGTTCGAGCGACTCCGTCTCCTGCAGGCGGTTAAGCAGGAATTCTTTGTTGATATTGCGGAGCTTGATCTCCGCGACATATTCGGCCTGCACCTGATCGATGCCGAAGCCGATCATCAGGTTCGGGATGACCTCGGCGTCGGCTTCGGTCTCGCGGATGATGGCGATGGCCTTGTCGATGTCGAGCAGGATTTTGCCGAGACCTTTGAGAAGATGCAGCTTGTCCTTCTTCTTTTGAAGCTGGAAATAGACGCGGCGGCGGACGCAGTCAGTGCGCCATGCCGTCCACTCCTCGAAAATTTCCCGCACGCCCATGACGCGCGGCTGCCCCGCGATCAAAATATTGAAGTTGCAGCCGAAGCTGTCCTGCAGCGGCGTGGACTTCATCAGCTTTTGCATGAGCTTGTCCGGGTCGACGCCGCGCTTGAGATCGATGGTGAGCTTCAGGCCGCTCAGGTCGGTCTCGTCGCGCATATCGGCGATCTCGCGCACCTTGCCGGCTTTAATGAGTTCGGCGACCTTGTCGATAATGATCTCGGTGGCCGTGGTATAGGGAATCTCATAGATTTCGATCAGATTGCCCTCTTTGACATAGCGCCAGCGGGCGCGGATGCGGAAGCTGCCGCGGCCGGTATTGTAAATCTGAAGCATCTGCGCGGGATCATAGAGGATTTCGCCGCCGGTCGGGAAATCGGGCGCGGGCAGCAGCTCCAACAGATCGGCACCGGGATCTTTAATCAGAGCGACAGCCGTCTGGCAGACCTCACGCAGGTTAAATGAGCAGATATTCGACGCCATACCGACCGCGATGCCCATGTTCGGATTCACCAGAACATTTGGGAACGTGGTAGGCAGGAGCGTCGGCTCCTGCATGGTGCCGTCGTAGTTGTCGACAAAGTCGACGGTATCGGCGTCGATGTCGCGGAACAGCTCCTGGCAGATGGATTCGAGCTTCGCTTCGGTATAGCGGGAGGCCGCGCAAGCCATGTCGCGCGAATAGACCTTGCCGAAGTTGCCC
>CAKUJA010000110.1 GCA_934661135.1 uncultured Oscillospiraceae bacterium | reverse complement strand
AGCGACAGCGACGGTGATCGTGTCGGAGTCCAGACCATAGACGTCTGCCGGAATGGTGACCTTGGTATAGTAGGGAGAGGTGGCGAGAAGCTGGTTAACGTGCGCGTCATCAAGGGAGACGAGGTAGACGTCCTTTGTGGTGGCAAGGTCGGTGACGGCAGTCGTAGGAGCGCCGGCGACGATGAACGCCGCGTCGATCTGACCGTTTTTCAGGGCATCGGCACTGTCGCCGAAGGACTGATAGGTCGGCTTGATGTCATTTTCAGTCAGGCCGTAGGCACCAAGAACGTCCATCGCGTTGAAATACACGCCGGAACCAGCCGCGCCGATCGAGACACTCTTGCCCGCAAGATCGGCGACGGTCTTGATTTCCGGGTTGGTCGTGACGATCTGCACCTGCTCGGTGTAGAGGGCGGCAACGGTGGAGAAGCAGTCAACCTTGCCGGTTTCGGCGAAAAGGTTCGTGCCGTCGTAGGCGTAGGCCATGACGTCAGACTGGCAGAAAGCTAGCTCCGCGTTGCCGTCGGCCAGCTCAAAGACATTGGACTGCGAGCCGTTGCCGACCAGACCGACAATGTTCACGCCGGCGTTGTTGGTGGCGTGCTGTGCCAGAACGGAGCCGAACGCATAGTAGGTGCCGGACTCACCGCCGGTAACAAAGCGGAGCTTCGAGCCGCTGGAAGCGGCGGGAGCCGCAGCTTCGGCGCTGGAAGTGTCGGTAGAAGCGGTGTCGGCCTTGGCGGTGTCTTTGCCGCAGGCGACGAGACTCAGCAGCATCAGCGCCGCAAGCAAAAGCGCAAGGATCTTCTTCATATTATTTCCTCCTGAATGGACGGCAGTCAACCGTCAGTTTTTCCAACCATCACTATACTGTATCAAAGTGCATTTTGCAAGTGCGTTTTTTGAAAAATATGAAATTCTATATAAATGAAATTCATTTAGAATGACAAAACAGACAGATTTCATGCAAATAGAATTGAAATTTGACTTAATACGAATTTGAACTTGCAAAGCAAAAGATGGGAAGCTGCAAATGCGGAAAACGAGAGACCGCAGACGGCGGACAGGTGTTCGGAATGAGTGGATGAATCAGCGCAAAATGGAAAGTCATGGAAATGTAAAAGCGATAGAAAAAGCGCCTTTGTAATTCATCAATACAAAGGCGCTTTGAAATCAACCGATATGCAGGATCGAGGTTGCAAACGAGAAGTAAATCAGCAGCGACAGGAAGTCGACAATCGTCGTAATCAGCGGCGAAGCCATGACAGCCGGGTCGAAGCCGAGTTTTTTGGCCAGCATCGGCAGCACGCAGCCGACGAGCTTTGCCACGCAGACTGTCAACGCAAGGGACGCGCAGACAACGAGCGCTACGGTTGTGGTAATGGACTCGTTTTTCAGCAGCAGCTTGTCGATCAGCATGATTTTGCCGAAGCAGGCAACTGCCAGGCAGATGCCGCAGAGAACAGCAACACGGATTTCCTTCCAGATGACCTTGAGCAGGTCGCTGAAATCAATCTCATTCAAGCTGATGGCACGGATGATCGTAACGCTGGCCTGCGAGCCGGAGTTGCCGCCGGTGTCCATCAGCATGGGGATGAATGCGGTCAGGCAGGGCAGGACGCCGAGCGCCGATTCGAAGTTGTTGATGACGATGCCGGTCAGCGTGGCCGAGACCATCAACAGCAGCAGCCAGGGAATTCGGTTTTTCCAGATTTCAATGGGACTGGACTTGATGTAGGGGTGCTCCGACGGGAGCATAGCGGCCATGATTTCCATGTCCTCCGTGGCCTCATCCTCCATGACGTCCCACGCGTCGTCGACCGTGACGATGCCAACGAGACGGTTTTCCGTATCGACAACCGGCAGCGCCAAAAAGTCATATTTTGAGAACATCTGGGCGACTTTTTCCTGATCGTCCAGCGTATTGACGGTGATGACGTGCTCCTGCATGATCTCGGAGATCGGCGTGTTGTCATCCTCACAGAGCAGGAGCGTCTTAACCGTAATCATGCCGACGAGCTTATGACCCTTGGTCACATAGCAGGTGTAGATGGTCTCCTTGTCGATACCGGTGCGGCGAATGCGCAGAATGGCTTCCTCCACAGTCATGGTAGGGCGCAGGGAGACATATTCGGTGGTCATAATCGAGCCGGCGGAATCTTCCGGATAGCGCAGAATTTCGTTGATCTGCTTGCGCATCTCCGGCTCAGCCTGGCTTAAGATACGCTGGACGACGTTAGCCGGCATCTCCTCAACGATGTCAACCGCGTCATCAACGTACAGTTCGTCAATGACCTCTTTCAGCTCGGAGTCGGAGAAGCCGCGGATCAATAGCTCCTGTGCGTCCGGCTCCATTTCAACAAATGTCTCCGCGGCAAGCTCCTTTGGCAACAGCCGGAACAGCAGCGGAAGGCGTGCCTCATTCAGCTCGTCGAACACGGCGGCAATGTCAGCCGGGTTCATCGTGCTGAGAATATCCCGCAGAGAATGATATTTTTTATCATCCAAGAGCTGAATCAGGGTTTTCTCAACTGAGAAATTGTATTCTGCCATGGTCTTTCCTCCTAATTTAAAATGTAGCGGACACCGTCCGCCGGGTTAGGAAGTAAAGACACACTTCAGGCACATCAGAAAATTACGGGAGGATCATGGCGCACAAAGGCGGCTTGGATCCGCGCGAACTTCGGCCTGTCGATGTGCCGCTACTACTTCCTGCGTCCATGATGCTCCCTCCTTTATAATTCAAATCATGAATCTGCCATGGACGGACAGACCCACTATTTATGATAGAAATTTTTGCGCGGTTTGTCAACCGGAAAAAGCATCGACGGTGGTAGAATTTTGACGGATGGTGTGTTATGATGAGAAAAAACGAAAAGGATGCTGCACTATGACTGAAAAGCTCTACTATGAGGACCCGCATCAACAGCAATTTACCGCGCACGTCGTCTCCTGCGCACCAGGCAAACATGGGTATGACGTGGTGCTCGACCGGACGTGTTTTTATCCGGAGGGCGGCGGACAGCCGGGAGATAGCGGCATCCTTTGCGGCAGGCAGCCGGGAGATAGCGGCATACGCGTCACGGATACGCATGAGCGCAGCGGCGAAATTGTGCATAATTGCGAAGCGCCGCTGCAAATTGGGGCAGAGGTAGCGGCAAAAATCGATTATGCGCGGCGGCTTGCGCTGATGCAGCTGCACTCCGGAGAGCATATTCTGAGCGGGCTGGTGCACAAGCATTTTGGGTATGAAAATGTGGGATTCCACATGGGCGCGGAGTTTGTGACGATTGATTTTAACGGAATGCTGGACGAAGCGCAGCTTGCGATGCTCGAGCGGGAAGCGAACGAGGCGGTCTGGAAAGACCTCCCGATTACGGTCAGCTATCCTTCGGCAGAGGAGCTGAAACAGATCCCGTATCGGAGCAAAAAGGAACTAAACGGGCAGATTCGGATTGTGACGATACCGGGATATGACATCTGCGCGTGCTGCGGGACGCACGTGGAACGCACCGGGGAGATCGGCGAGATTCGGATTTTCTCGTGCGTGAAGTTCCACGAGGGCGTTCGGCTGGAAATTCTCTGCGGACAGCGGGCGTTTGATTATGTTGGAGCGTTGCTCATGCAAAATAAACAGACGTCGACCCTGCTTTCGGCAAAGCCTGCGGAAACCGCTGCGGCGGTGCAGCGGCTATTGGAGGAGAATGCAAGCCTGAAATTGCGCTGCGGTCAGCTCGAGTCGCGGCTGTTTGCGGCAAAGGCTGCGGCAATGCCGCCGGAGGGCGACGCAATCGTGTTTGAAGAAGGCTTGACAGCCGACGGCGTTCGGCGGCTGACGGACGCGCTGCTGCGTGGACGGACGGGACGCGCGGCGGTCTTTTCCGGGACGGACGAGACAGGATATTCCTACGCTGTGGGAGAGAATAACGGCGATCTGCGGGCGCTGACGCGTGAAATGAACGCACGCCTGAATGGGCGCGGCGGCGGAAAAGCCGGGTTCGTGCAGGGAAGCGTAAAAGCGGCGCGCGCGGAGATTGAGGAATTTTGGAGGGAACAGGCATGATTCAGGATATTTATCCGCATATTTATCATAATGAGATGAAGTGGAAGCAGCCGGACGGAGAGGACTTTGTCCTCTGCTACGGCAAGGGACGTACATTATATTGTAAGGTGGAGGACGACAGAATCGATCTGCCGCGGGTGGCGGAGCTGCCGGCGCTGCGGGAGAGCCTGCAATATCTGTTCTCCATCGACGAAAGAGCCTACTATCTGGCTGAAGGCGAGGACACACCGGGCGGGGGATGGGAAGCGCTGCCGACCGGAAAGCTGCGGAGCTTCCCGCGCAGAACACGGATTTTCGCAGCGGCGGCAGGCGAGAGCCTTTACCGCTGGTATTCCAGCCAGCGCTTTTGCGGACGCTGCGGCGCGCGGATGGAAAAGAGCAGGGTGGAGCGGGCGATGGTGTGTCCCGCGTGCGGGAACACGGTGTATCCCAAAATCTGCCCGGCGGTGATCGTCGCGGTACATGACGGCGAGCGGCTGCTGCTGACGCGGTATAAAGACCGGCCGATCAAGCACTATGCGCTGGTGGCGGGATTCAACGAGATCGGCGAGTCGATCGAGGAGACGGTGCACCGCGAGGTGCTCGAGGAGACCGGTGTGCGCGTGAAGAATTTGAAATTCTACAAGTCGCAGCCGTGGGTGTTTACGGACGCGCTGCTGATGGGCTTTTTCGCGGAGCTGGACGGCTCGGATCATATCACGGTGCAGGAGGACGAGCTTTCCGAGGCGACATGGGTCGACCGGCGCGACGTTCCCGCGGACACGACAGGATACAGCCTGACGGCGGAGATGATCGAGCAGTTTCGCGTGGGAAACGTCAAATAAAACGAAAAGGGCGCTTTTATTTTGCGCTGGTTTGTAGTAAAATACTCCCAAAGTAATTGGAGGGAACAGCATGGACGAAGAAAAAAGGGACCTGAGCGCGCAGGAGCCGGAGACGGAGGACGCGAAGCAGGAGAAACAGCAGCAATCGGTGCAGGCGGCGCGTGACCGGACGCGGCGGACGGTGCTCTATGGCGCGTCGGGCGTATATCTCATCTATCTGGCGGTTCAGATGATTCGGGATCTGGTACAGAATCCTCCCTCACCGTGGAGGGCGGCGGATGTGGCCGTCGCGGTGGCGTCGGTTGTGTTTACGGTGTTCGGTATCTGTCTGCTGGTGAAGATTGCACGGTGGTTTAAGCAGGATATGGATCAGAAGAAACAGGAAAAGAAGGAGCAGGACGATGGAGTTTGATTCGCTGACGTTATTGATGGACTTGTTCGCGTTTGGCTGCGGCGTTTACGCGATCTATACATGGATTCGGCTGCTGAAGGAGCGGAAGCTGTTTAAAAACGGTCTGCTGCTGCCGAAGGACAAAGATCCGAAGGACTGCCGGGACGAGGCCGGATTGGTGGCCTATCTGATTCCGCGGACAGGCGTACTCGGTGTGACGCTGATGCTCTACGGCACGTTTAATCTTATCAATGAGCAGATGGATGAGGCACTTCTGGGGTATCCGTGGATGTTTATTCCGATTGGCGTGCTGCTGGTTGTGATTTTCTGGTATGCGTTTGCGCTGTCGAGCGGGTATCGGAAGTATTTTGAATGAAATGAACTGCCCTGTGTGCGGAACGCATACAGGGCAGTTCTTTTAAGCTCATTATGAGTAACAGGGTGTTCTTCTTCCTTTTCCAAACCGAAACCGCTGCGCTGGGGTACGGTTTGGTTCCGGGAGACACCCTTGGAATCCGCGGCGTATGTGTTTGCGCCCCCATTCTTTTCTTTCTCTTCTTTGAGAAAGAAAAGAATCGCCGCGCCCGGTGAAGAAAAGGAAAGAGAAGCCTTTCAAAACCAGAAGCGCTTTCCGTGCCGCCATCATGTGACAGCTCATTGAATTGGTCTTGTTTGCCCGCCCTAAATCACCTCTCCACCGGCAGCTACGCGCCGCACGCTATCTTGATGATGGCGGGCAGTTGACTGCTGACCGATCTTGCAACGAGGGTGTCTCCGAAAGGCGATGCGCAGAGCGCAGAGACCTTTCGGATGGTAGGGATGGATGTGACGGACGGCTGAAGGC
>CAKUJA010000109.1 GCA_934661135.1 uncultured Oscillospiraceae bacterium | reverse complement strand
CACATCCAGCGCGCCCGTGTAAAACAATCCGAGCGTTTCTTCCTTTTGCGCCTTGTTCATTTTGCCATGCACCAGCCCGATTTTCAGCGGCGCAAGGGCCTCCTCCAGCTCTTTCTGCTCCTGCGCCGCGCTTCGCAGGTCGCCGTCCGCCATATCTTCTTCTCCGACCAGCGGACAGACGACATACGCCTGCCTGCCCTGCGCCGCCTGCGCACGGATAAAGGCATACATGCCCTCCCGCTTTTCCTCCGGCACGATGCGCGTGCGGACGGGCGTGCGTCCCGGCGGCATTTCGTCCACCGTGGACAGGTCGAGGTCGCCGTAAAGCACCAGCGACAGCGTGCGCGGAATCGGCGTCGCGCTCATCACCATGACATGCGGCGCATCGCCCTTGTTTTCCAGCTGTGTCCGCTGTCTGACGCCGAAGCGGTGCTGCTCGTCCGTGATGGTCAGCCGCAGGTCGGCAAACTCCACGCCTTCGGAAATCAGTGCATGCGTACCGATGACAACCTGCCATTCTCCGCTCGCGATTGCCTCCCGCGCACGCCGCCGCTCTGCCGCCGTCATGTGTCCGGTCAGCAGCCCGCAGGTAACGCCCAGCGGCGCAAGCATCTCACTGGCACTCTGCATATGCTGGGCGGCAAGGATTTCCGTCGGTGCCATCATCGCCGCCTGACCGCCCGCCCGGACGCACAGATACAGCGCGCAAAAAGCAATCAGCGTTTTGCCGCATCCCACATCGCCCTGCACCATGCGCGCCATCGCCCGATCCTTGCGCATGTCCGCCGCCGCTTCATAGGCGACGCGCCTTTGTGCGCCGGTCGGCTCAAAGGGAAGCCTGGCAAAAAACGCCTCAATCCATTCATCTCGGATACCCAGCGGCTTCGCGTGCTTTCTCTCGCCCGCCGCGCCCGCTACACCCGTCTGAAACAGCAGAAGCTCCTCAAACGCGAGCCGCTCCTTTGCCGCCGCCAGTTCCTCAAAACCCGTCGGGAAATGAGCCTGAATCAACGCCGCCCGCCGTTCCATCAAGCCATAGCGCGCAACCAGCTTTTCGGGCAGAACATCCGGCTCATCGTATTCTCCAAGCAGCAATTCCACCGCGTCGCGCAGAGGCTTTTGCCCCACGCCGGGAATCGGCACGTAGATTGGGATGATTTTCCCCGGTTCTTCAAAAGAAGGGTTCATGACAAACAAACCGGACTTTTTCCTTACGCATCGCCCATACAGCGTCACCTGACAGGTATCGAACAGCTTATCCTTCATCCACGGCTGATTGAACCACATGCAGCGAACCGCGCCGCATTCATCCGCAATCGTCGCGCTGACCCACTGCATGCCGCGGACGCGGCGCAATACAGGCTTTCCCTTCACAAATCCGGTAAAGCACGCCTGCCGCCCCTCCGTCATCTGCGCCGGAGACAGGGGATGGCTCGTATCCTTATAGCCCGTCGGAAGCGTTTCAACCAAATCACGCGCACTTTCGATGCCGCGTGACGCCAGTGCCTTGAGCCGCACCGGACCGAAGCCCTTGATTTCCGCAAGTGTGCGCATATTCTTCCTTTCCATAGGGAGGGGAAGGATGGGGCGCCGCCCCATACCCCGCTGAGGAATGGTATTCCTCAGACTCCCTTCTTCGCTTCGCGCCGGTTTAAATAAACATAACTATACGTTGCGCATGCGCATCGTTCAATAAAGCGTATTTCAGCCGCCGCGAAGCGTAAAAAGGGTGCAGGGAACAATATTCCCTGCCGGGGTTTGGGGTAGAGCCCCAACCGTCCCCTCCCCTCTCGCATAAAAAATGCCGCGTTCCCGACAAGCGGCAGAGCGCGACATTGAAACATCTGGAATTATTCGGCAGAAATCAGGTAGTAATACAGCGGCTGTCCGCCATACTGCACTTCCACATCCAGATCCTCAAACATCGCGGCAACCTCGTCGCCCAGCGCGTCGGCATCCTCCTGCTTGGTGTCCTGACCATAGTAAATCGTGATGAGCGAATCACCGTCCTCCACGACATGCTTGACCAGCTCCAGCGCAATATCGTGGATGCTCTGCCCGACGACCTCTATGCGTCCGTTGTGGATGCCGATGATGTCGCCTTCTTTGATCTCCTTGTCCTCAAAGACGGTATCGCGTACCGCGAACGTGATCTGACCGGTCTTTACCTGCTCGGCGGCGGCGGTCATGGCTTCGCGGTTCTCCTCCACGCTCGCTTTGCTCTGGGTGTTCGAATCGTTCACCGCGGTGATGGCCCCGGCCGCCAGGCGAACGCCGATGATCACGGCGATGACGACGAAAACCGCCATGACGATCTGCTGGCTGCGCGGCATGTCCATAGGACGCAGCAGGCTTGAGCCGTCCATGTAGCGGATATTGCCCTGTTCGATGGAATAATCGGTATGGCGATGGAATAACGACATGGGTACCTGCCTGTCGGTTTTTAGTCGGTTTGTGTGCGTGGGTAAGTATAGCATTGCCCTGAGGGGGCGCTCATGGTAGCCTACGGAATGCCCATGGGGGAGTAGCTGGCAGGACATACCTGCGGTGCGTTCAACATCGTGGCCGGCAACGGTCTGGCGTACCTGAAATTGCAAGACTCATGGCGCGACGTTTTTAAACGTTGCGCCATGAGTCTTTTTTGTTGCGCTGCTCATCCGAGGAGACGGGGTAAACCGCGCACCGTGCGAAACGGCGCGCTTTGGTTCGGACGAAACGACGTAAAGGAGCAACGTATGGATCTTTCCATCTTCGCCACGCCCGAAGCTTGGATCAGCTTGTTGACGCTGATGTTTTTGGAGGTGGTGTTGGGCGTGGACAACATCGTGTTCATCTCCATCACCACCAACCGCCTGGCGCCCGAGCATCAGCACATAGGCCGTAAGCTCGGCTTGTTGGGCGCCATGATATCGCGCTGCATCTTCTTGTGCTTCGCCAGCTATCTGGTGCACATGACCAAGCCGTTGTTCACTTTAGACCTGGGCTTTTTCCAGCATGCGTTCAACGTTCGCGACCTGGTGTTGCTGGCGGGCGGCGCATACCTGATCTATAAGGGCATTGACGAGCTTCGCGACGTGCTGGCCTTGACCGAGGAGAAGGCCGAGCATTCTGAGGAGCATAAGGAGCTGCATCGCATCGGCCTTGGTCAGGCTATCGTCACCATCATGGTCATGGACCTGGTGTTTTCCATCGACTCAGTCATCACCGCGGTGGGCTTGGCCGAGCATCTGATCATTATGATCATGGCGGTCATCTTCGCCATCGTCATCATGATGGTGTTTATCGATGCCATCGCCGACTTCATCAACAAGCATACGGAGATGAAGATCTTGGCGCTGGTGTTCATCACCGTCATCGGCTTGCTGCTGTTCTTCGACTCGCTGGGCATCAACTCCGGTATCGAGGTGCTCGACATGCACATGGAAAAGCTCATGGTGTACTGCGCCATGGTGTTCGCGGTGGTGCTGGAGCTTATCCAAATGCGTTATAGCTCGAATCTGGCGAAGTGGAAGGAAGAGCGCAAGAAGGAGCAGCTCAAGAGCGAGCAGGCAAATAGCTAGCGTGCCTGCGCGGTGCGGGTTCGGACGGCTAACCTGCCTGCGCCGACACGGGCCTGAACGGCAGCCGTCGGTCGTCTCCCGAGGCAGACGGCGTGCTTGCCGGTAAAGGATTCGCGCAACGGGTTCGGACGGCGAACTTGAAACGAAGCGGCCCCGCAGGCCTTGAGCTTGTGGAGCCGCTTCGTTTGGCCATCGTGTCAGCGTGCGAACTGCGAGTAGCCTTCGTCGGAGATGAACAGGCGCGTGGCCCTGGGCAGGATCCGCGCGGAGAACGGCGTGGAAAGGCCGGTGGCCTCGCCGTCGTATTGGACCTCCATGGCCGGGTCGGCTTCGATCGTGACCTCTTTGGCGCGGAAGAGCTCGAGCGCATCCGTGCGGTCGGGGAATTCGCCGTCTCGATCCAAAAGGCCTGCGATGGCAGCCGGTATCAGGTCGAACGCGGTCTTCGCTTTCAGCACCACCACATCGAACTCGCCGTCGCGCGGCTTGTTGTCGTGCGTGACCGTGATATCGAACTGGATTTTGCTGAAGTTCACCAGCAACACTCCGAGGCCCTCGCTTTGCACCTGACGGCCGTCCAAGGTGAGCGTGAACTTCGACTGTTGCGGCATGGCGTTTGCCACCGCCGATTGCAGGTATGCCATGGGGCCGAGCAGCCGCTTGCCGCGTTGCGCCCCGCGCATGATGACGGCGTCGTAGCCCGCTCCGGCCATGATGGAGAACCCGAAGCGATGCCCGTCGACGCAGATCTCGCCCATGTCGAAATCAAGGGTTTGCCCGGCGCGCACCATTTTCGCCAGCGCGTGGGGCTCGAGTGGGCTTGCAAGGTTGAGGGCCAGCAGGTTTGCTGTGCCCGCCGGGAAGGGCAACACGGGTATGCCGGTGTTGGCAAGCAGGTAGCATACCGTGGCCACGGTGCCGTCGCCGCCGGCCGCGATCACGGCATCGAAGGCCTTCGCGTCGTCGAGCAGCGAGCCCACCGGCGTGGTGCCGTTGGTGCAGCGCATGCAGATCTCATCGCCGTCGGCGGCGAAGCTGCGCATAAAATCGTAGATGGCTCCTTCGCCGTATCCCGATGCCAGGTTGTTGATGACAAGCAGTTTCACGGTTTTCCCTTCCATTGCGGTATTCTTACATCATAAAGCACAACGATATGAACGTGAGGAATTACCGGGTGTATATCGAAGATCAAGAAGCACTGGAGGCGTTCGTCGAGCGAGCACGCCGCTCAAGCGTCCTTGCCATCGACACCGAGTTTTTACGCGAGAAGACCTATTATGCGCGCCTGTGCTTGATCCAGTTCGCCACCGATGACGAGGTGGCGGTGGTCGACCCGTTTTGCATCGAGGACCTGCATGTGCTGGCCCCGCTGCTCGAGGATGCCGGCGTCATGAAGGTGCTGCACTCCGGCGGGCAGGACCTTGAGATCTTGTGGCATGAGGTGGGCGTGCTTCCGCAGCCGCTGTTCGACACGCAGGTTGCGGCGGCGCTTTTGGGGCACACGCAGCAGATCGGCTACGGGGCCTTGGTCGGCGCCGAGTGCGGCGTGGCGCTCAAGAAGGTCGATTCCTTCACCGACTGGTCGCGCCGTCCCTTGTCGGAATCTCAGCTGCGCTATGCTGCCGACGACGTTATTTATCTTCCCCGCATGTATGAGCATATGAAGCAAGAATTGGAGCAGCAGGGGCGCTTGCATTGGCTTGACCCCGAGTTCGCCGAGATGTGCGACCCTGCGCGCTTCGAATCCGATGAGCGCGAGCGCTACCGCAGGCTCAAGCGCGTCGGCCAGCTTTCGCGCAAGCAGCTGGCGGCGGCGCGCGAGGTTGCCGCATGGCGTGAGGTCACGGCTCAGAAGCGCAACGTGCCGCGTAAGTGGGTCATCACCGATGAGCAGATCGTGGAGGCGTGCAAGCGCGAGGCCCGCACCATCGACGAGCTGTTCATGGTGCGCGGCATGCGCGAGAAGCTTAATACCCGCGATGCCCGAACGGTCGCCAGACTTATGAAGAAGGCGCTGGAATCCGGTCCGCAATGCTGGCCCGAACTCGATCGTAGCGGGCGCAACGAGCCTAATGTGGATGCACCGCTCGACCTTATGAGCGCGCTTGTGCGGTTGCGCGCCAAGGAGAACGGCGTGGCGTTCCCTACGCTGGCAAGCCACGATGACCTGGTGCGCATGGCCCGTGGATATCGTCAGGGCATCGACCTTCTGCGCGGATGGCGCCGGGCGCTCGTGGGCGAGGAGCTCATCGAGCTGCTCGAGGGCAAGCTCGTGCTGTCCTTGGACGGCCACGATCTGCGCGTCACGCGCCTGGATGGCGAAGAGTAACTAGCGTGTCGCCGCGTTGCGCGGCAACTTGAATGCGGCGATTGCGATGCGTTCCCGGTAACGGATTGCGAACGTTTCGCGGGAACATTCGTGAAGCTGCGGGCAAGGGGTTTCGCTTCGGTATACTTTTGGTTCGTTGAACCAAGCGCGCCGCCTTGCGGCCGCGCCCCGGGGCGCAGGGCATGCGCCGTACGCTTTCGATAGGAGTTGCATCACCCATATGAGCATGAGCTATTTGAGCCTGATCGTCGTCACCATGG
>CAKUJA010000108.1 GCA_934661135.1 uncultured Oscillospiraceae bacterium | reverse complement strand
GACACCTTCCCCGGAGGGGAAGGCAATCCGCTGCGGCGGGGATGGGCGGACAGGGTCGTCCGCCCCTACGGGTGCGGTGGAAGATCGGAGGTTGCAATGATGCATTGCAACTGCTCCCAGACCCTCATCCGTCTGCTTCTGCAAGAAGTTCATCTATAAAAAATCATAAGAAGGAATTCTATGTGAACACGATTTATTTTACGGAACCGACAAGCGAGAACATCGAAGCGGCGGCGGAGATCATCCGGCGCGGCGGGCTGCTCGGGATTCCGACCGAGACGGTTTACGGTCTCGGCGCGAACGCGCTGGACGAGGAAGCCGTGCTGCATATTTTTGAGGCCAAGGGACGTCCGCAGGACAACCCGCTGATTATCCACATCCCGGACGCATCGTGGCTGGAGCGCTATTGCAGGCGCGTGCCGGAGAGCGCATACCGGCTGGCGGAGCGCTTTTGGCCGGGGCCGCTGACGATGATTTTGCCGCGCGACCCGATTGTGCCGCTCCGCACAACCGGCGGATTGGACACCGTTGGCGTGCGCTGCCCGAACCATCCGATTACGCTGGACATCATTCGCGCGGCCGATGTGCCGATTGCGGCGCCGTCCGGCAACACGTCCGGCCGGCCCAGTCCGACGTGTTTGGCCGATATGCGCGAGGATATGGACGGCAAGATCGACGGCGTATTTGACGGAGGCCCCTGCGCGGTTGGCGTTGAGTCGACGATCATCGACCTGACAGTCACGCCGCCGCGTCTGCTGCGCCCGGGCGGACTGCCGCTCGAAGCGCTGGAGGAGGTGCTCGGCGAGGTTGCGGTGGACAAGGCGGTGGTTTCCAAGCTGGCCGACGGCGAGCGGCCGAAGGCGCCCGGCATGAAATACCGCCACTATGCGCCGAAGGCGCCGGTTACGGTGGTGGCCGGGGAACCGGCGGCTAGCGCGGCCTATCTGCGCGCCAACGTCCGTCCCGGCGACGGCGTGATCTGTTTTTCGGAATTCTGCGGCCGGTTTGCGGATTGTGTGGTACATGATCTCGGCTCTGCCGCGGACAAGTCGGAGCAGGCGCGCCGCGTATTCGACGCGCTGCGCGAATTTGACCACGAGCCGGTGACGGCGATCTGGGCGCAGTGCCCGGATGCGGCGGGATTGGGACTTGCTGTGGGGAACCGGCTGAAAAAGGCGGCCGGATTCCACGTGATTGAGGTCTGACCATGCGCGTGATTGGAATCACGGGGCCGACTGGCTGCGGAAAAACGACGCTGCTGCGCGTCATCGAAGCGCACGGCGGCTACGTTGTCGACTGCGACGCGCTCTACTACGCGATGCTCCGCGAGAATGCACCCATGCGCGCGGAGCTGCAGGCGGCGTTCGGAGCGATTTTTCTGCCGGACGGCAGCCTGAACCGGCCGAAGCTCGGCACGCTGGTGTTCTCCGACCCGGCGGCGCTGGCGCGGCTCAACGACATTGTCTACCGGCACATGAACCGCAAAATGCGGGCGCTTCTGGACGCGGAGCGCGGCAGCGGCCGCCCCTATTTTGCGATTGACGCGATCAACCTGATCGAATCCGGACTTGGCGCGCTCTGCGATACGACGGTCGCCGTTCTCGCGCCGCGGGCACAGCGCCTTGCGCGGATTATGGCGCGTGACGGCATCTCGGAGGAATATGCCACGCGGCGCATCAATGCGCAGCGGCCGGAGGACTATTTTCGGAGCGCCTGTGCGGTCACGCTGGAGAACAACGGGACACAGGCGGAATTTGAACAACGCTGTGAACAATGGCTTGCAGCCATAAAATAAGGAGGATGATTCCTATGACCAAGGAAGAACGCAACGCGCTTCTTTATCAGCCGAAAAACGGCCTTGACCGCATCAGCGCGGTGGAAGAAGCGGAAATGAACGACTACTGCGAGCAGTATAAGGCATTCCTCGACGTCTCCAAGACGGAGCGGGAGTGCGTCGTTTCGGCCATCCGTCTTGCAGAGGCTAAGGGCTTCAAGCCCTATACGCCGGGGATGGACATTGCGCCCGGCGACAAGCTCTACTACAACAACCGCGGCAAGGCGATCATGCTGATGGTAATCGGCCAGAAGTCCCTTGCCGAGGGCGCAAACATCGGCGCGGCGCACACCGACGCGCCGCGGCTCGACCTCAAACCCAACCCCCTCTATGAGGACGCTGAGCTGGCCTACCTTAAGACGCACCATTACGGCGGCATCCGCAAGTATCAGTGGGTGACGGTTCCGCTGGAGCTGCACGGACTGGTTGTCCGCCGCGACGGAAGCGAGGTTTACGTCAAAATCGGCGACGACCCGAAGGACCCGCAGCTTGTCATCAACGATCTGCTGCCGCATCTTGGCCGCGAGCAGGGCAAAAAGCCGCTCAACGAGGCCATTCCGTCTGAGACGCTGAACATTCTCGTCGGCTCCCGCCCGCTGCGCGGCGATGACGGCTCCGACCGTGTCAAGGTGGAAGTGCTCCGCCTGCTGAACGAAAAGTACGGCATCACCGAGGAGGACTTTATCTCCGCAGAGCTTGAAGCCGTCCCCGCAGCAAACGCCCGCGACATCGGCTTCGACCGCAGCCTGATCGGTGCCTACGGCCACGACGACCGCGTCTGCGCCTATGCGGAGCTTGCCGCGCTGCTCGCGCTCGACAAGCCGGAAAAGACCGCCGTCTGCATCTTTGCCGACAAGGAGGAAATCGGCTCCGAGGGCGTCTCCGGGATGCAGGGCGACTACTTTGAATACGTCATGGCGTCGCTCTGCCACAGCCAGGGCGTCGGCCTGCGCGAGTGCCTGGCGCATTCCTTCTGCCTGTCCGCCGACGTCACTGCGGCCTACGACCCGAACTTCTCCGAGGTCTACGAGCGCCGCAACTCCGCCTATGCCAACTACGGTATCGGTCTTTGCAAGTACACCGGCTCCGGCGGCAAGGGCGGTGCGTCCGACGCTTCCGCCGAGGTTGTCGGAAAAATCCGCAAGCTCTTCAACGACGAGGGCGTCATCTGGCAGATGGCCGAGCTCGGCAAGACCGATGCGGGCGGCGGCGGCACCGTCGCCAAATACATGGCCAAGCGCAACATCGACACGCTTGACGCGGGTGTTCCGGTGCTTTCGATGCACGCGCCGTTTGAAACGGTTGCGAAGCTGGACTGTTACATGACCTATCGCGGCATGAAGGCGATTTTTGAAAAATTGTAAGAGCGCCGCGCCTTTTCCGCCAATACGGCGTTGCTGCGGGCTTGACGTATACACGATACGCCTGCGCCCTTGCGCCTTGGCTTGGCGGAAAAATCATCGGTGTGCGGTCTGATGCGGCGCAGCGAGTGATTTTTCGGACAATGACGGCCTTTGCGTAAAATCGACATCCCCTCCGGCTTAGAATAGAGCCGGAGGGGATTTTTATGGACTGTTGTTTGGAAAAACCGGGGTATTTTACGTCGCAGCGGCAGGAGGAGTGCCTTCGGCGGCTGCGGCGGGAATTTCCGTTTGTCTATATCCACGAGCTGACGCGCTCTGCGGGCGGACGGCCGGTCTACGCGCTGCAAATCGGCAGCGGCGACGGCAAGCTGCTGGTTACGGCGGGGCACCACGCGAATGAGACAATTACGGCGGAGCTGCTCTGGCGGTTCTTGCTGACCTACTGCGAGGCGCTCCGTGCGGAGCGGACGATGGGCGGCGTGGATGCGATGGAGCTATACCACAATGGGATGCTGTATCTGGTGCCGCTGGTGAACCCGGACGGTGCGGATTTGGTTGCGGGCGCGATTGCGCCCGGCTCGGCGGAGTACTGCGCGGCAGAGGAGATTGCCGCGCGGTATCCGGAGATTCCGTTTCCGTCCGGGTGGAAGGCGAATGGCTCCGGCGTCGATCTGAACCTGAACTACCCGGCGCGCTGGGAGCTGGCGCGGCAGATCAAGGCGGAACGTGGGTATGCGGCGCCGGCACCGCGGGATTTCCCCGGCGGCCGTCCGCTCGACCAGCCGGAGACGGCGGCGCTGGCGGCGTATGCGTCATGTATCCGCCCCGATGTGATGCTGGCGCTGCATACGCAGGGGCGTGTGATCTACCCTGGTTCGCGCGAGTCGGCACCGGCCGGGAGCGCCGCGCTCGGTGCGGCGCTGGCTGCGGCATCCGGCTACGCGCTGGAGGATGTGCCGTCGGAGTCGGCCAACGCGGGATTTAAGGACTGGTTTTTGCAGCGGTTCCACCGCCCGGCCTTTACGGTGGAGTGCGGCATTGGGGAAAATCCGCTGCCGCCGGAGCAGGCGGAGACGATCTGGCAGGCGCTTGTGCCGCTGCTGGTGACGGCGATGCAATGGTGAAGGCACGAGCGCTTCCGGTTCGGAAGCGCTCATTTTTTATGTTACACAATATTTTGTATTTCCCGACATTTCCGTACACAATAAATTGTGATGCTTCGCGGGGATTCGCGCCGTTTTGCGCGGGTGGAAGCGTACAATGGGGACAAACGGTGTGAACGGAAGGGGCGGCGCAGATGGGAAAGCGGACAGGCATATTGGAGAGCGGAAGGGTGCTGTTTTTGCCGATCAGCGGCATCCGCCCGAACCCGGCACAGCCGAGAAGAGTGTTTGACCCGGCGGGATTGCAGGAACTTGCCGAGTCGATCCGGCAGTACGGCATTTTACAGCCGCTCACGGTGCGCCGCAGGGCGAACGGATATGAGCTGATTGCCGGGGAGCGGCGGCTGCGCGCGGCGGGGATGGCGGGACTGACGCTGGTGCCGTGTCTGGTGGCGACGGTGGACGAGGAGGCGTCCGGGATGCTGGCGCTGGTGGAAAATTTGCAGCGGCGCGATCTGGATTTTATCGAGGAAGCGGAGGGACTGGCACGGCTGATGAAAACATGGGGACTCAGCCAGGAGCAGGCCGCGCGGAAGGTTGGCAAGAGCCAGTCGGCCGTGGCGAACAAGCTGCGGCTGCTGAAGCTCCCGCCCGAGGTGCTCGCGGCACTGCGGAGCCATGGCCTTGGCGAGCGGCACGCGCGGGCGCTGCTGAAGCTGCACGATGCACAGACGCAGCTCCGCGTGGTGGAGCAGATTGCGCAGGGCGGATGGACGGTGGCGAGGACGGAAGCCTACATTGACACGCTGACGCAGCCGCCTGCACCGCCGAAACGGACGATGAGCGGGTTTTGTCTGCGTGATATGCGGGTGTTCTTCAACTCGGTCAACCATCAGCTCGACCTGATCCGCTCGGCGGGTGTTGACGCGCAGTCGCAGCGGCAGGAGACAGAGCGCGAGATCGTCCTGACCATCCGGATTCCGAAACGGGAACACGCGGCGCGATAGGTGCAAAGACAAAACAAATACATACCACATGGAATTCTTTCGGATTCGCTAATAATTCGTCTGAAAATCACATAATTCAACAGTCCAATGCGAAAATGGCAGAAAAATATTATTTTTTGTTTGCATTTTTCGGAAAACATGGTATAGTATGTACTGTTTGAGAATCTAAAAACAACAAAAGCATTGGGCAGAAACGAGTGACGCTTCCGCCCACACAGGAAAGGGGTAAACAAATGTCTCACAAGTACGTCTATCTGTTCTCCGAAGGCAACGGGAAAATGCGCGAGCTGCTCGGCGGCAAGGGCGCCAATCTGGCCGAAATGACCAACCTTGGTATGCCGGTTCCGCAGGGCTTTACGATTACGACCGAAGCCTGCACGCAGTACTACAAGGACGACCGCCAGATCAACGATGAGATTGAAGCGGAAATCATGGAGTACGTGGAAAAGCTCGAGGAGATGACCGGCAAGAAGTTCGGCGATCTCTACAACCCGCTGCTGGTTTCCGTCCGTTCCGGCGCACGCGCATCGATGCCCGGCATGATGGATACCATTTTGAACCTCGGCCTGAACGACGAGGTTGTCGTTGCATTCGCAAAAAAGACCAATAATCCCCGTTTCGCATATGACTCCTACCGCCGCTTCATTCAGATGTTCTCCGACGTCGTTATGGAAGTCGGCAAAAAGTATTTCGAGCAGCTCATCGACGAGATGAAGGTTGCGCGCAACGTGAAGCTCGATACCGAGCTGACCGCCGACGACCTCAAGGAGCTGGCCGAGAAGTTTAAGGCTGAGTATAAGGAAAAGCTCGGCGAGGAATTCCCGCAGGACCCGAAGGTGCAGCTCATGGGCGCCATCAAGGCTGTGTTCCGCAGCTGGGACAACCCGCGCGCGATCTACTATCGCCGTATGAACGACATTCCCTCCGACTGGGGTACTGCCGTCAACGTCCAGTCCATGG
>CAKUJA010000107.1 GCA_934661135.1 uncultured Oscillospiraceae bacterium | reverse complement strand
CCGAGTGACTGGATTCGAACCAGCGGCCTCTTGAACCCCATTCAAGCGCGATACCAAACTTCGCCACACCCGGATATGCTGTTTTCGCCCCTCAGAGCGCAACTATCATAGCATACCCGGGAGTAATTTGCAAGCGTTTTTTCGCTTTTTTTCAAAAATCAGCGCATCATCGCGCCCGCAGCAGCCTTCATCGCGTCAATTTTGGCGTCCGCGTCAGCCTCCACCGGCGCAACGGCGGACAGATACGTCTTGATTTTCGGCTCCGTGCCGGACGGCCGCACCATAAACTTTGCGCCACCTGCCAGTCGATATTCCAGCACATTTGCCTTTGGCAGCCCGGTGCCCTCGGCTTCGTAGTCCACCACGGTCTCCACAGCGAGACCGGCAATTTCCTTCGGCGCGTTTGCACGCAACCCATCCATAATCGCCTGCATCTTCGCCATGCCCTCCGCACCGGAAAACGCAAAGCTGCAAAGGCCGTTGCGGTAGTAGCCGTATTCCGCGTAGAGTTTGTCAATCGCGTCGCCGAGCGTCATGCCCTGCTTGGCGTACCACGCGGCGGCTTCGCACACGAGCAGCACCGCGTTCACGCCGTCCTTGTCGCGCACGTGCGTGCCGGACAGATAGCCGTAACTCTCCTCAAATCCGAAAATAAACCGCTCCGGGTGTCCGGCCTGCTCCAGCAGTGCGATCTGCTCGCCGATGAATTTAAACCCGGTCAGCACGCGCCGCAGCTCCACGCCGTAGCGCTTTGCCACCGCGTCCACCATGTCGGTCGAGACGATTGTTGTGACCGCAACCGGATTTTGCGGCATTTTTCCGGTCGCCACGCGGCTGCGGCAGATAAAGTCGAGCATGATGACGCCCATCTCGTTGCCGGAGATCAGCCGGTATCCGCCCTTGCCGTCCGGCACAGCCGTGCCGCAGCGGTCGCAGTCCGGGTCGGTGCCGATCAAAATGTCGGGCTTGACCTTGTCGCAGAGCTCCAATCCCTTCTGCATTGCCTCGCGGATTTCAGGGTTCGGATACGGGCAGGTAGGGAAGTGGCCGTCCGGCTGCTCCTGCTCCGGCACGATCGTCATGTTCTGGATGCCGAGCTTCTTCGTCAGCATCTTGACGCATTCGAGCCCCGCGCCGTTGAGCGGTGTGTAGACGAGCTTGAGCTGGTCGATGCCGCTGCCGTCGCCGACGCGCTGCGCGTAGACCGTGTCCACAAAGTTCTCGAGCACCGCGTCCGGAATATACTGAATCGAACCCGCCGCCAGCGCCGCGTCAAAGTCCGCGCGCTTCGGCGACGAGAAGAAATCGAGCTTGTCGATCATCTGCAAAATGACGTTCGCGGCCTCCGGCGTGATCTGGCAGCCGTCCGCGCCGTAGACCTTGTAGCCGTTGTACTGCGCGGGGTTGTGGCTTGCCGTGATGCAGATGCCGACGCCGCAGTGCAGCTCGCGCACCGCGAAGCTCAGCGCGGGTACCGGCTCGAGCCGCGGATAAAGGTGCGCCGTGATGCCGTTTGCGGCCAGCACGCACGCGGCCTCGCGCGCGAACAGGTCGGAGTTGATCCGGCTGTCGTGCGCAATGGCGACGGCCTTCGGCAGGGAAGTGCCGTTCAGATAGTCGGCCACGGCCTGTGTCGCCCGGCGGACGACGTAGATGTTCATCCGGTTCGTGCCCGCGCCGAGTACACCGCGCAGACCTGCCGTACCGAACTCCAAATCGCGGTAGAAGCTGTCATATTTTAATGTATCGTCTCCTGACATCGCGGCAAGCTGCTCCTGCATCGCGCTGTCTCTGGCCTGCTCGAGCCATTGCTGATAACGTTTTTGAATTTGTTCCATCGTTCAAAACTCCTCTCGGAAGTATGGCAATATTATATATGTTTCCCAAAACGCTGTCAATTGATTTCCCGCACCAGAATCCCCTTGACGTTATCCGGAAATAATGCTAAAATGAACAAGTTCACCGGCCGGTGTGGTGGAATGGTAGACACAGGGGACTTAAAATCCCCCGGTGGCAACACTGTACGGGTCCGAGTCCCGTCACCGGTACCAAAAACGCTCAGTCTTCAAGGCTGAGCGTTTTTGCGTTCCCTATATCTTCTGCTGCACTTTGTAGGGGTTGTTTCTGACATTCCATACGCCGCAGGAACCAAGGGCAAGACCCTTGGCCGTTTCATTTTTCTGCCCAAAGAGCAAACTGCCTGAAAAATTGCTGAAACTTGTTGATTTTTGGAAAATGCGTGATACAATGGAATTATCAATGGCAAAAGGGCGCGCGCCCTTTCTGTTCCCCTTGGGGAACAGAATTTACCCTGTGTGCCCGAAAATAAGAAGGAGGAATACTTATGAAACGCAAGCTTTTAACACTCGTGTTGGCGCTTGCAATGGTACTCACAATGCTGCCCACAGCATTGGCGGCTGGAGAAGCGGGAACTTTACAGTCCCAGATTGCTTCTGGTGAAGTTGTTTTAGACCAGAACTATCAGGAAGACATTACAATTCCAGCCGGTACGACTGTTACGTTGGATTTGAACAATAAAACGCTGAGCAATACCAATGGCGGCAAAGCAACTTTGCGTGTTGAAGGTACTGCAACCGTCAAAAACGGTACGATTACCGGCGGCACCAGCTATTATAATATTGAAGTTATAGCTGGCGGCAGTCTGACTCTGGAAAATGTCACGGCTACGGCTGGCAATAATGACAGCTCCATGATTGATAACTATGGTACATTGACAATCACCAGTGGTACTTATACCGGCGGATTGAATACAGTTAAAAATGAACCGACCGGTGAGCTGAGTATTTCCAGCGGTGATTTTACGCTGACTAAGGGAAGTTCTGAGGGATTTACCGGCGTTATCTTTAACTATGGCAAACTTGAAATCACGAATGGTACGTTTGTTCAGGCACATACAGGTGCGCCTTATGGCCAGGCACAGGTGATTCATACGGACAAATACGGAGCCACATCTCCTTCCACAAAAATTGAGGGTGGTACCTTCAAGAATCTGTGCACAAAATCGACAGCTTGGACTGTTCGTGAGACCAATGCTGCTGTCGGCTGTGTCACTGTAAGTGGTGGTACGTTCAATAAAAAAGCTAAGTATTTGGCAGATGGTATTGTCTGTGTGTCTAACGGCAAAGATTATATCTGTGTAAAACCAGCTAGCAGCATTAAGCTGGATCAAACCAGTGCACAAATGAAGGCTGGCGAGAAGCTGACACTGACGGCTACGGTGATGCCTGAGGACGCATATCAAGGTGTCAAATGGAAATCTTCTAAGAGTACGGTTGCATCTGTTGATTCTAACGGTGTAGTTACTGCAAAAACTGCAGGTACCGTTACAATTACAGCAACGGCAACTGCTGGTGAAATGACTGCGACCTGTGAAATAGCGATTTCAGACGAAGTTGTTAGAAATGAGAACAGCGGAACAATTTACTCTTTCCTCGCGGACGCTGTAACAGATGCAGCGGATGGCGATACGCTTACGATGCTGAAGTCGGAAACACTGACTGCCGTTGTTGCAATTAACAAAGATCTGACGTTGGATCTCGGCGGTAAGAAGCTGACTGGCTCTACGGTCAAGGTTTCGTATAGCGATCATACCGAGGACGAAAAGATTGCCCTGAAGATGGCAGCGGGCAACGTCACCATCAAAAACGGCCAGATTGATGGCCGCGTGAATGTCTACGATGCTGCAAATGTAACGATTGAACGTGATGTAACAATCACAAGCAAAGCAGTAAAAGATACTTCAAAAGAGAAGTACAATGCGTTTGGCATTGTTGTCTGGGGCAACGGCACTTATGGGGACAGCGCTTGCCAAACGCCAGTGCTGAATCTCTATGGCAAGGTCAACGTGACCGGCACAAAGGCAACCGGTATTTCTACCAACGGAACCGATGCATCCAAGCCGATCATCAATATCTATGAGGGTGCGGAAGTCACCGCGAATAAAGCCAGCGCCATCTATCTTCCCTCTGGTGCGCTGACAATCACGGGCGGCACCTTTACGGGAGCCACCGCGGTATACTTCAAGTCTACGGATTTGAATATTTCTGGCGGTACGTTTATTGGCAATGGTGCAAAGGCAGCCTACGAGTTCAATGGCAACGGTCTGAATCCCACTGGCGATGCACTTGTCATTGATAATTGTAACTATCCGAATGGCATTGGAAATGTGGAAGTTACCGGTGGTAAATTCTCCAGCACCAATGCAAGCGCTGTTGCAAGCTATGCCGGCAATGGACAGACCGAGCCGCTGACTGGTTTCCTCAAGGGCGGTCATTATACCTCTGACCCCAGCGCCTACAAGGCAGAAGGCTATTACACGGTTGATTCTACGGAACCGGGTTATATCTACACGCTGAGCCAGACTGAACAAGATGATGCGGCAATCGTTACCAATGAAAAGTCTTCGGCAGTTAACGAGATTGAAAACACGGATGCAAAGAAGGCAGTTGATAAGGTTAAAAACAAGGCTTCTGTTTCCGGTGTGGCAAATGCTCTGTCTGATAGTGCAAAGCAGGAATTGGTGAACAGCACAGTAGATGAAGCAGACCGCAATGATGCCAACAAGAAGATTCTCGTTGAAGTGACTGTTACCGTTACCGCAACCGATGCGGAAAGCACCGGTACTGGCAGCAAAGTTACTTTTACAAAGCTGACCTACGAAGCAGAGCCGACCGCTACGGTCAGCGTTGTTGATGAAAATGGTGTGGTTACGCCTGTGGAAGGCAGCAATGCAAAGATTCCAAATTCTGCGTTGAATGGCCAGACCTTTACGATCTCCCTCCCGCTGCCCGCTGGCTTCGAGCCGATTGAGATCATGCACATCAGCTCCGATGGCACGCGCGAGCGCTTCCTGAAAGAGGGCACCGAGGGCGCCGTCAAGACCTTCAAGGTTGAAAACGGCTGCGCAGTCGTCACGGTCAACAAGTTCAGCGAATTCGTCCTGAGCGGTACGCAGACCGTCGCCGCCAAGATCGGCGACACCACCTACGGCACCTTGCAGGATGCAATCAACGCCGCCAAGAATGGCGATGAAATCCTCCTGCTGGATGGCTTCGATGCAGCGGAAAAGGTCGCCATCTCCGGCAAATCCCTGACCATCGTTGCCGGCGGCAAAGCGTTTCACCCTGACAACGTCACCCTGGGCGCCTACACCACGATCACCGTCGGCTATGAAGGCCGCTACTTCGTGACGTATAACCCGCCCGTGACGGTCACGCCGTCCGGCACACCGGCCAAGCAGCCGTATCAGGACGTTGCCAAGCGCTTTGACGACGTCCCCGCCGACGCATGGTTCGCCACCGCCGTCTATTATGCCGCCAATAACGGCCTGATGAACGGCACCGGCGATAACCTGTTCTCCCCGAACGCACCCACGACCCGCGGCATGATTATGACGATCCTTGCCCGCAAATCCGGTGTCAATACCTCCGGTACGCCGTGGTACGCGGCCGGCATGAACTGGGCGAAGAACGCAGGCGTGTCCGATGGCACGAACCCGACCGCGGCTGTCACGCGCGAGCAGCTCGTCACGATGCTGTACCGCTATGCCGCGCTGAACGGCATGGACGCGGTTACGCTCTCCGAGAACCTCACCTCGTTTGCAGACGCCTCCAGCGTAAGCTCCTGGGCAGTCCAGGCGATGCAGTGGGCAGTTGGTCAGGGCTTGATCGAAGGCTCGAATCAACTTCTCCGCCCGCAGGCAACCGCCACCCGCGCCGAGGTTGCCACCATCCTCATGCGCTTCTGCGAGCTCCTGCATCAATAACGTTTAGACCGGGCCGCCCCGAAACGGGCGGCTCGGTTTTCTTTTCTGAAAACCCGACTAATCGCCGTTGACAATTCGACAAAGTGTGCTATAATACTGCCGTCTGAAAAAATATAAAATTGTAGCGCGAAGGTGTCCGCCATCCGGCGGGTGAAAAGGGAATCCGGTGTGAATCCGGAGCGATGAAGTCACTGTGTACGGGAGCACTCTGCAAGAACCGCAGTTCGGCCGCAATCGGCCGGCCTGATCGTTCAAACCACTGGGAAACTGGGAAGGGCAGAGCCGCGATGAACAAAGTCAGGAGACCTGCCTTGGCGTGGAATCTCGAATCCGCTTTCCACGGGTTGACCTTCCTGCAAGTTTGTACCGGCTTCGTGCGCACAGACGTATGGAGCGATACACGATACAGTTGGGGAGAACGGCTGCGGAAAAGCAGCCGCTTTTATATTTCATTCAGAACATTTTTGAAAAGAGGTAGTATCCCAAATGAAAAAGACACTCGCACTCCTGCTCGCAGCGGTCATGCTGCTGAGTCTGCTCGCCGGCTGCAAGAGCAGCGCCGACGAGACCCCCACGGTCGACC
>CAKUJA010000106.1 GCA_934661135.1 uncultured Oscillospiraceae bacterium | reverse complement strand
AATCATGGCACAAAACCTGTCCGGGGGATGCCGTTTTTTCCTTGTGCTGCCAGTGTTGTAACTTCCCGTCTGGGGCTGCGACGGTGGTGCGTTCTGGTGATGAAGATGTGGTGTAACACACAGGAAACATGGAGTCGAGGTGCGCACGGATGCCAAAGAGCATCAGCGGGCGAAGATATTCAGAGACCTTCAGAGAAACATCCTGTATATTTCGAAGTTCGCTATTGACAATCCGATTCCGAGCGAGTATAATCTGATTATGCAAACGGTTGCACAGAAAGAGAGGCGAACGGCGTGGCGGTGACCATCCATGATGTGGCGAAGCTGGCAGGGGTCAATTCCTCAACTGTTTCCCGCGTGATCAATGGCAAGGCAACCATCACGCCGGACACCAAGGAGCGCGTCTACGCGGCGATGAAGACACTGGATTACCATCCCAACTCCCTGGCGCGCAGTCTGGCCAGCGGGCTGAGCGGGGCAATTGGTGTTGTGGTGGATGCGCGGGACGCCGATGCATTCAGCAACGTGTTTTTCAGCCGCAGCCTGTTTGCCATTGAGAAGGTGGCGCAGGCCAGGGGTTATCAGGTCATGATTGCCAACGGCGCGCAGAGCCATGGCAGCACGATTGAAAACCTGATGAAGGAGCATAAGGTGGACGGATTGATTCTTCCGCCTACGACGGTGCGCCCCTCCATGATGGAGACGATCGGCGATTTTCCGTATGTCGTGCTGGGCACACCGGACACGCTGCGCAGCGATACCTGCTGGGTGGACAACAACAACGAGCAGGGTGCGGAAATCGCCGTGCGCCACCTGCAGGAAAAGGGATACCGCTCGATCGCCTACCTGGGCGGCTATCAGAAACGAGGCTTTACCAAGCGCCGTGTCCGCGGCTATATGAAGGTGATCGACAAGGGGCAGGAGCGTGTGCTTGCCACGGACGGCACGGTGGAAAATGCCTATGCTGTGGCGCTGTCCGAGCTGGAGCAGTCAACGCACGCGGATGCGTTCGTCTGCAATGACAATCTGGCGGCTTTTGGGCTGCTGAAGGCCTGCAAGGAAAGGAAAATCGCCGTGCCGGAGGAGATCGGCATTGTGGCGTTTGACAATTATCCGCTGGCGGAGTATACGGAGCCACAGCTGACTATCGTGGATATTGATACGTCTTTGCTTGGGGAACAGGCAGCTCAGCTGCTGTTTCAGCGGATTGACAGCCGTACCGGCAACCAGCAGATCATGCTCTCGACGGTGCTTGTACCAAGGGCCTCGTCGGAAAGGAAGGGAAGAAAATGATCATCTCTGCCATTCGGCACCTTTCTTTTTACCCGTTTGTGCAAGCGCTTGCACGAAACCGCATACAATGGAGATTGGAGGCCGCGCCGGGCGACCTGACCGCCTGCGAGCTGGTGTGCTGGAAGCGCAGCGAACCGGAAGTCCTTTTCCGAACCAGTCTCCTGCCCGGCCTGGAGGACGGTCAGCGGCAGCAGTGGACGGGCGAAACCGTCTTTACCGGGGAGACGCACTACATCAAATACGGCTTCTGGCTGGAGGATCAGGCGGGAAACCGGAGATGGCTCAATGACCGAGGGCTTTTCACGGACATGCAGGAGTCGGGCAGCTTCGAGCTGCTGCAGGTCAATGAGACGGATATTTTCGCCGTGCCTGCATGGGCGCAGGGCTGCATATACTATCAAATTTTTCCGGAGCGCTTTGCCCGGCGCGGCCCGGCCGGTGCAGGCATGGATGACTGGAACGCCGCGCCGACACGGGATAACGTTCTGGGCGGCAATCTGGGCGGTATCATCGACCGAATCCCGTATCTTTCGGAGCTAGGCGTGGAATGCCTGTATCTGAATCCCATCTTTACGGGAGATTTCAACCATAAATACGCGACGACAGATTACTTTTCGGTCGATCCGATGTTCGGCACAAAGGACACGCTGCGCGAGCTGGTCGCCCGGTGCCACGAGGCGGGCATCCGCGTGATTCTGGACGGCGTATTCAACCATTCGGGCATTCACTTTCCCCCGTTTGAGGATCTGCTGAAAAACGGAGAGGAAAGCCGCTACCGGGGCTGGTTTTATCCCAAGCGGTTTCCCATCGAAATCGACCCGGCCT
The DNA here is from genome assembly GCA_934661135.1 of uncultured Oscillospiraceae bacterium. GTDB lineage: Bacteria > Bacillota > Clostridia > Oscillospirales > Oscillospiraceae > CAG-170. The sequence goes on along the minus strand of CAKUJA010000106.1, from coordinate 4,435 downwards.
GCTATGAGTGCGTGGGGGATTATCCCTACATGCCGCGGCTCAACGGCGCCAACGGCGAGGTGCGAGCCTATGTGCGCGACGTGCTGCTCTACTGGCTGCGGGAGGCGGGCATCGACGGCTGGCGCTTTGACGTGGCGGACGAGCTGGATCGCCATGCCGTTATCTGGTGGCGAGAGGAAATCAAGCGCGAGTTCCCGCAGGCCGTGCTGCTGGGTGAGACGTGGGGCGACGCCTCGCGGCTGCTCGGCGCGGACGGCTTTGACACGGCGATGAACTATCTGTTCCGCGACGCGGTGACCGACTGCCTTGCCCGCGGGCGCATTGGCGTGAGCGAGCTTTCCCGACGCCTGAACAGTGCGCTGATGAAGGTTACCGGCCCGAACGGACATGCCATGTACAACTGTCTGGGTAGCCACGACACTGCGCGCTTTTTGACCGAAGCGAAGGGCGAGGCGTGGCGGCTCAGGCTGGCGATGGCGCTGCAGATGCTCTTTCCCGGCGCACCTGCCATTTACTACGGCGACGAACTGGGCATGACCGGCGAAAACGACCCGGGCTGCCGTGGCGGCATGGCCTGGGCCCATCCGGACAAGGATCTGCTGGCCTGGCAAAAGGAGTTAATCGCCCTGCGCCAGGCGCACCCCGCGCTACGCACGGGCAGCTATACGCCGCTGCTGGCGGACGACGAGAAAAGCCTGTTTGCCTTTGCCCGGGGCAATCGGGAGGAGGAGCTGCTCGCGGTGTTCAACCTCGGGGAGCGGGCGCAAACCTGGGATTGTGCGGGAGAATCTGTGCACGTTCTGCCGCATTCTGTCCATATTCTATTTCGACCTGTTCAGAAGGAGGAAAAACCATGCGTACAAAAACCCTCGTGGCGATCATCGCCTGCCTGATGCTGCTGTGCTCCTGCGCGCTTGCGGAGGACGTCACCCTCCAGTTCTGGCACCATTACAGCGCTCAGTCTGCGGAGAACGCGACGCTGATGAACGTGCTGATCCCCGCCTTTGAGGCGGAAAATCCGGGCATCAAAGTCAACGCCGTCTCCCATGAGTGGGCGGAGCTGCACGACAAGGTGCTTGTCAGTGCGAAATCGGGCGCGCTGCCCGATGTGGCGCGCTGCGACATCGCGTGGCTGCCGGAATTCCAGAAGATGGGCATCCTGACCGCGCTCGACGAGGAAATGGAGGACTTTGACACAGTCAGCGCTGCGCTGCTTCCCAGTGCGATGTCCACCGCGGTCATCGACGGTCATGATTATGCGCTGGCGCTGAACACCAACAGCAAGATCGTGTTCTACAACAAGGCGATGCTGGAAGCGGCCGGCGTGGCCGTACCCGAGACGATGGAGCAATGGTGCGAAGCTCTGCGCAAGCTCAGCGGCGAGAATGCAAACGGCCAGCAGATTTGGGGCTGGAACGAGCCCGCGCTGGCCGGCTGGAACCTGTGCCCGTTCATCTGGAGCTTTGGCGGCAGCCTGACCAACCCGGAGCAGACCGTCGCCACCGGTTACATCAATAGTCCCGCGTCGGTGAAGGCCATCGAGACGTTCGCCAAGCTGGTGCAGGAGGGCTGCATCACGGGCTTCAATGCCGGCGATATCCCGATGACCGACGGCTTTGGCACCGGGCGCTATGCCATGATGCTGGAAGGCCCGTGGAAGTCCGCGGAGCTCGCCGGTGCGTATCCTGACGTGGCCTACGGTACCGCGCCCATCCCCGCCGGTGAGGGCGGCAGCATCTCCGTGCTGGGCGGCGAGGATATTGCGATGTTCGCCTCCGCCAACAAGGAGGCTGCGTGGAAGTTCATGCAGTTCATGACTGGCGAGTTTGCCCAGACCGAGATGGCCAAGTGCGGCCAGATCCCGGTGAACAAGGCGGCGCTTACGAGCGAGACAGTGAAGAATGCGTCCTACGCGCCCTTCATCGAAGCCATTCAGACGGCGAAGGCCCGTCCGACCGTGGCAGCCTGGAGTGAGATGGATAACGAGCTGACCATGGCTGTGACGGCGGTCGTCACAGGCGAAAAGACGGCGCAGGAGGCGCTCGATGAGCTGGCGGCCCAGTGGGATGAGCTGCTCAAGTAAGAGGATTTCCGCGGCGGCGGGGCGGATGGCTCCGCCGCCCCTTCTGAGGTGAGAACATGAAATTCCGTGCCCAACGAGCGCAGATCGCGCTTCTGCTGACACCGGGGCTGGCGATCTTCGCACTGTTCACTGTCTATCCGATCATCCGCCTGTTCTGGATGAGCCTGTGCGACATGAGCTTTGCCTCGATGCTGGAGCAGCCCTTTGCCGGTCTGGCCAACTACCGCGAGGTCTTCCGGGATCCGACATTCTGGACAGTCTTTGTCAACAGCCTGGTGTACACGGCGGTAACCGTGCCGGGACAGATGGCGCTTGGGCTCTTCATCGCCATTCTGCTTTCGGGCATCAAGCGCTTCAGCGTCACCTTCCGGGTCATCAACTACCTGCCTGTTGTGACCTCGTGGGTGATTGCCTCCCTGGTCTTCCGCTATATCTTCAACACGGAGGGCCTGCTGAACTACTTCCTGTGGAAGGTGCTGGGCGTGACCTCCGGCAACATCCGTTGGCTGGATACGAGGTGGAGCGGTCTTGCGGTTGCGATGATTCTGGGCATCTGGAAGGGCATCGGCTGGAACATGGTCATCTTTCTGGCGGCGCTGCAGCAGGTGCCGCAGGACCTGTACGAGGCCGCGGAGATCGACGGCTGCGGCGCATGGAAGAAGTTCCTGAATGTGACGCTGCCCGGCATCCGCGGAACGGTGCTCTTCGTGCTCATCGAGCTGACCATCGGCGGCTTCAACGTGTTCACCTCCATCAAGATGATCACGGGCGGCAAGCCGGCGCATCAGACGGACACGCTGCTGACATGGATGTACTACAAGGCGTTCAGCACGGGCAAATTCGGCTATGCCGCCGCGCTGAGCTTCGTGATGGCGCTGACGCTGGGTCTGCTGGCCATCGTGCAGTTCCGCGCGATGAAGAGCCGAGACGAGTGAGGGGAGGGACGACCATGAAGCGCAGAAATCCCGCGAAAATCGCGGACGCCACCGTGCGTTACCTCCTGCTGGCCGCGGGGACGGTCGTGTTCACGCTGCCGATGATCTACATGATCTCCACCTCGCTGCGCCCGAACGGTGCGCTGTACGAGTATCCGCCGCGCTTTTTCCCCAAATGGGAGGCACTGACGCTGGAAAACTACGATTACATCCTGCATCAGAGCAAGTTCTATCTGAACTTCCTGAACTCGGTGGTGGTGTCGCTGTCCACGGTGGCTCTTGCGGCGGCGGTATCCTCGGCGATGGCGTTTGTGCTGGGCAAGTTCAAGTCCAGGGCGACGCAACTGCTGTTCGGCTTCATCATCGTGACGATGATCATCCCCGGAACGACGATGATCGTTCCGCAGTTCGAGCTGGCAACGGGCTTGGGGCTGGTCAACCGGCTGTGGGGACTGATTCCGTTCTATGTGGCATGGGTAATCCCCTTCTCGACCTTCATGATCAAGGGATTTATGGAGAACATCCCCGGTGAGATCATGGACGCCGCATGGATCGACGGCGCCAACGTACTCCAGACGTATGGCAGGATTGCGCTGCCGCTGGCCTCGCCCGCGATTGCCTCCGTCAGCATCTTCAACTTTCTGACCGCGTGGGAGGAATATCCTTGGGCCAACACCGTCATCAACGACAACAGCCTGCGCACGCTGCCCATCGCCATCGCCGGCTTCTTCGGCCAGCATCAGTTCACGCAGTGGGGATATGTGTTTGCCATGTCCGTGCTGACGCTGATTCCGGTGATTGTGATCTTCATCTTCTGCCAGCGGTTCTTTGTGCAGGGTCTGACCGCCGGCAGCGTGAAGGGATGAGTGCTGCCGCAGCTGCATCAAGCAAGCGCAGAATACTCTTTGGTGAACGCAAAAGAGTACGCCAAAGGGAAGCATACAAGAGGCTCTACTTCTGTTTTTCACAGGAGTAGACCGCTTTTTCATGAATTCTGTTCAAATGGGCATATGTCAGCGCCAAGCTGGAGAAGCTGCTCTCCAAACACATTTCTTTCCCACTTCACGCGCATCCCAACCAGGCACATCTGTTCTCATTTATAAAGGTCAAAGAAAGTCTACGAATCAAAAGGCCACAGGTTCGAATCCTGTTGGGTGCACCATAAAAAACCCTTGACGAGCTTCGCGCCGTTGAGGGTTTTTCTTTTGTATCTTGAAAGATGCCGTTAAAAACATTTTGACAGCAATTACAATATGAAAAGAAATTCTCCAAACATACAAACGATTTGATTTTCGACTGGCTTCATGTCGGTCTCAGCTTGTTGACATAAGCAAACTTGGCTTGAATAGCAAAATCAAGAAATTCAGCTATTCTTTCATTTGCGGAAAGGGCTATTCTCCCCCCTTCGGGGGAGAAT
>CAKUJA010000105.1 GCA_934661135.1 uncultured Oscillospiraceae bacterium | reverse complement strand
GCCACTGCTCCAGCAGGTAGTGGATGGCCTTCCCCAGCGCAGATTTCGGCGCTGTTTTCGCCTGCATCTCATTTGCCCACGACAACAGCGCGTCTAAAACAGGTTTCTCCTGTTCCAGCCGCTTCTCATGCCGCTCCTCCGGCGTCAGCTCTGCAAACGCCTGCTCCAGCTTGAAAAGCTGCGAACAATAGCATTCGCCAATAGCCGCGGGAGAATCCTTCCGTTTCTCTTGCGGCAGAGTGCTCAGTGCCTCGTCAAATTTTCGCCGCGCATGTGCCCAACAGCCCACCACGCGGATGTTCCCCGGCAGTCTGTGGTATCCCTGGTATCCGTCCGCGTGCAGCCAGCCCGAGAAGCCTTGCAGGAAACGCTCGGCGTGCTCCGCTTTCCTTGTGGGCTGGTATTCATACAGCACAATGGCCTGTTTGGCGCAGCCGCTGGTGCGATACAACCATATATAGGACTTGCTGGTAGAGGAACGTCCCGGCTCTTTCAGCACCTGCAAGGTCGTCTCATCCGCGTGCAGCACCGGCTGCCTGCAAAGCTGCTCATGCAGCACATCGTAGACCGGCCGCAGCCATTTCTCTGAGGCCTTCAACAGCCAGTTGGCCATCGTCTGCCGGGACAGCTTCAAGCCCTAACGATTGAATTCCTGTTTCAGCCGGTACAGCGGCGAGTACATGACAAACTTCTTCGCTGCCAGATATGCCACTGCCTCCGCAGAGGCAAAGCTGCCGGGCAGCAGCGCAGGCTCTTTCGCTGCCTTCACAATGTTGGCCTCGCCGGTCTCCTGCTCGCAGTTCTTGCAGGCGTAGGTGTAGTATACGCCCTCGCGGATTCAGAACTCCGCCGGCTTCATCTGCAGCGTCCGGCGAACCTCTTTGCCGATCTCAACCAATTCGCTGCCGCAGGCAGAGCAGATCCGCTCATTCTTCGGCAGACGGTGCTCTACCACCTCGGTACGAGCCCCCTCCGGAACGACATCCAGCACATTGCCGGACTGCCGCTTGTGCTCGTGCGCCTTCACAGCAACAGGCTTCTCCGCGGCGGCTTTGGTTCCGGAAACATAGGCTTCCGCTTCGTTGTAAGTAAAGCTCAGCCGCTCCATGACCATCTGCTCCGCCTGCTCTGAGGAACGACCGAACAGCTTCTTTTTGGACAACTTCTACCTCGGATTCCGAGCGCGGCCACTGGTACGCGCCCTGTTCCAGTCGCTTGTACAGCAGGATGAAGCCATCTTTTTCCCAGTACAAGCCCTTGATACGGTCTCGCCGCCGTCCGCAAAACAGGAACAGCGTGTTGGTAAATGGATCCAGTTCAAACTGCTGCTGGACGAGGCGCGCCAGGCCGTCTATGCCTTTACGCAGATCTGTGTAGCCACAGGCAATATAGACTTTATCTGCGCCGGTGAAGTCGTTCAGCATAGGCGCAGAAGCTCCACCAGCATCTTTAGCTGTTCCGTATCGCACCCGGGATAAATATCCAGACTGGCGTTTCCAATATGCAACGTTGCGCAACGTTCTGCCACGTTGCATGATACCTGTTTCGGTGCCGGAAGCTCTGCAAACCTGACAGCCAACACACTCGAGCACGGCTCTGTTTCAGCCAAAGCCAGCAATTCCCGTTCCCAACGGTAATAGGTTGCTGCATTGATTTCTTCTTGTCTGCACCACGCCCGCACGGACAGGCCGCTGCTGCGGCAGTCCTGTATTCGTGCCGCCCACTCCTGCAGCTTCGCACGGTGTTTCAACTCTGCGCTTGTCATCCCCTTACCTCCAAATATGACAGTAACGGAACGTTTCGCAACGTCCCGTTACTATTGTCTCATGCCTGTCCATGCGCGGTTAGGTTTGACGCTTACGGTGCTTTGCTTTCTCGCGTCCCAGCATCGCCAATACGCTGTGATTTCGTCCTGGAGCGGGTGGAGGCTTGCCTGCGGTTTTAACGTCTGAAACGTCGCACAGTCGGCTAACGCGCCGGCATCTGTGCTTGGAGTGCGTATTCGGCATAACCAACAAAAAACGCCAGTCAAAGTTCTACACTTTGCCGAGGACAAAAAAGAGCTGCTTTCCCGAAAAATTCTCGGAAAAGCGGCCCAAAATCGCGTGGGTAAAGGTTCAAGTCCACTGATTTTGCCAAAACCCTTTTTGATATCTTTTTTTCCAACTTCAAAAAATGGGCGCAAAAAAACCCGGAAGCCGTTGAAACTTCTGGGTTTTTCGCGTAGATATCTTTTTTGGTTCTACTAGATGGTGGACGATGGCGGACTCGAACCGTCGACCTCCTGCGTGTGAAGCAGGCGCTCTAACCAGCTGAGCTAATCCTCCGTGAACTTGTAGGAATAGTATAGCAGACGTTCTGCAAAAAATCAAGTGCCAAGTTTCTTCTTTTTTCCGGGCACATCCATGTCCGCACCGCGTACTCATCCTTGGCAAATAATACCGCTCTGTTTGTTCACGATTTGTTTACATTTTTCCATTACAATGACTCTTGCCTTTCTGCAACCAATTGCGAGAAACGGCGTCTATCTTAGGGTGTATCTGAAAACTCCCAGCGAACCCGGGCAGCGGGTCTTTTCGCACTGCGCCGCGGCATTTTTCTTGAAATACGTCAGTACTCCTGCGAAAAACTGTCTTGCTCAGCGCAAAATTCCTCGCCGCCGGTCACTTCGCCGGTTTTCAGATACACCCTAAAGAACGCTGCGTGATCTCTATTTCCGCGCCGCAAATATCAAACGGAGGATTCAAACACATGAAAAAACTACTTGCAATCATACTCGCCGCTCTGACGGTCTTTTCCCTTGCTGCCTGCGCAGCAAAGACGGACGACAACGCGGCTGGCACCGACAATACCATCCCCGATGCGCTGACTCTGCTGAACACGGTTTGGAGCAGCTACACCGAAGATGAAAAATTCCCCGCAGCGGGCGGCGACTACGACGAAGCCAACATGACCGACGACGCCCCCGGCAAGGTCGGCCTGGCCGACGCGTCGAACGTGGAATACCTGCTCAGCGTCCCGGCGGACGTCGTCTCCGAGTTCGACGATGCCGCGTCCCTGATCCATATGCTCAACGGCAACACCTTCACCTGCGGCGCCTACCGCCTGACAGACACCAGTAAGCTGGATACCGTGGCCGCATCTATCAAAGACTATGTCATGGCGAAGCAGTGGATGTGCGGCTTCCCGGACAAGCTGGTCATCGCATCGGTCGGCAGCTATGTGATTGAGGTCTTTGGCGCAGAGGATCTGGTCAACACGTTCCGTGACAAGCTGACCGCCGCTTACGCCGATACCACAATTCTCACCGACGAACCCATCGCGTAATAACCCTAAACATCGGCGCACGAAGCTCTGTGCGCCGATGTTTTTGAAACGGAGTCGCCTATGCTGTTTTCCAGTATTCCATTTTTATATTGGTTCCTGCCCTGCGTGCTGCTGCTCTACTTTCTCGCACCGCGGCCGTTGAAAAACGCCGTGCTGCTGCTCTCCAGCCTGTTTTTCTACGGCTGGGGCGAGCCGAAATACCTGCTCGTCATGCTGGCGGCCATTGTGCAGGGTTACCTGTTCGGCCTGATGATTGAAAAACACCGCGGCCGTCCTTCTTCGCGCATATTTTTGACGGTTTCGGTCTGCCTGAGCTTTGCGGCGCTCGCTGTTTTCAAGTACGCCGACTTTGCGATCGCCAATCTCAACGCGCTAACCGGACTTTCCCTGCCGCTGCTGAAAATCGCCCTCCCGGTCGGTATCAGCTTCTATACCTTCCAGATCGTCAGCTATTTAATCGACGTCTACCGCGGCGAGGTCGCCGCGCAGCGCAGCTTCGTCGATCTGGCAGCCTACGTCGCCATGTTCCCGCAGCTTATCGCCGGGCCGATTGTCCGCTATTCCGATGTTGCGCAGCAGCTCCGCACCCGAACGCACAGCGTCTCTGCCGCCGCCTATGGCGCACGCCGCTTCGTGCTCGGCCTTGCGAAAAAAATCCTGCTGGCCAACCAGCTTGGCGCGCTCGTCGCCGCGTTCCGCGCGACGAGCGACAGCTCCGTGCTCTATACCTGGCTCTATGCCGTCTCATTTCTGCTGCAAATCTACTACGACTTCTCCGGGTACAGTGATATGGCCATCGGCCTTGGCCGCATCTTCGGCTTTCACTTCCCCGAAAACTTCAACTATCCCTATATTTCCGCCAGCATCACCGAGTTCTGGCGCCGCTGGCACATCTCCCTCGGCACCTGGTTCCGCGACTATCTCTATATCCCGCTCGGCGGCAACCGCAAAGGCGTCGCCCGTCAGCTTTTCAACATTCTGATCGTCTGGCTGGCGACCGGACTCTGGCACGGCGCAGCGTGGAACTTTGTCCTCTGGGGGTTGCTCTTTGCCGTGCTGCTCACGCTGGAAAAGCTGTGGCTGCTGCCCATTTTGGAACAGCACCGTCCGCTTGGCCATCTCTATACGCTGTTTGCTGTCCTGTTCGGCTTCGTTCTGTTCGATGCCGCCAGCGTCTCCGGCGCATGGGAAACCATCTGTGCCCTGTTCGGAGGCGGTCGTCTGCCCGCCGTCAGTGCGGAAGCTGTCTACGAGCTGCGTAGCTACGCCGTGCTTCTGCTCGCGGCAATCCTCGGCGCAACGCCCCTGCCAAAACGGGCATTTGACGCGCTGGCGCGCACCCGTGCCGGGCAAGCCACGCTCACCGTGCTGGAGCCGCTCGGCCTGACCGCGCTGCTCGCCGTCTGCACGGCCTTCCTTGTGGACGGTTCGTTCAATCCGTTCCTTTATTTCCGCTTTTAAGGAGGTTCGACCATGGAACATCGAAAAAATTGGCTCGTTCTCTGCCTGACGGCGGGATTTCTGTTTGTTTTCTCCCTTTGGAACATTTTAAAGCCGGACATTGCCCTCTCCGAATCCGAGCGCCGCGCCCTCGCGCAGAAACCGGCGCTCAACGCCTCCTCCCTCTGGGACGGCTCATTTATGGAAAGCTTCGAAGCCTACACGCTCGACCAGTTCCCGCTGCGTGACGCATTCCGCAGTCTCAAGGCGCACGTCCAGCTTGATCTTCTGCGCCAGAAGGACAACAACGGCATCTACGTCGCCGGCGGCTATGCCGCCAAGCTCGACTACCCGGCAAGCGAGGATTCTATCCGGCACGCGCTCTCGCGCTTCAACCGGATCTACGAGAAATATCTCCAAGGCGCCGAGACAGCGATCTACTTTTCCGCTATCCCGGACAAAAACTACTTTTTAGCCGCGGAGTATGGCTATCCCGCCATCGACTACGCCGCATTTGCGCGTGCGTTCACCGACGAGATGCCCTATGCCACGCCCATTGATCTGACCGATACACTCACGCTGGACAGCTATTACCGCACCGACATCCACTGGCGGCAGGAGATGCTTCTGCCGGCTGCGCAGCGCCTTGCGGACACGATGGGCATCCCGCTGCGCGACACCTACGAGACGGTCATGCTCGACACGCCGTTCTACGGCGTCTACTGCGGCCAGTCCGCGCTGAATCTCGCGCCCGACACGCTCCGCTATCTCACGAACGCCGCTCTCCAAGCCTGCACGGTCTACGACTATGAAACCGATACGACGCTGCCGGTCTACGATCTTGCCGCGGCGCAGAGCAGCGACGCCTACGCGCTGTTCCTCTCCGGCTCCAAGTCCCTCCTGACCATTGAAAATCCCAATGCCGCAACCAACCGTGAGCTTATCATCTTCCGCGACTCGTTCGCCAGCAGCCTTGCGCCTCTGTTGGCTGAAGGCTACGCCAAGATCACCCTCGTCGACATCCGCTATCTCTCTCCGGAACGGCTCGGCACCTGGCTGACGTTCACCGATCAGGACGTCCTGTTCCTATACAGCACGCCGGTGCTCAACAACAGTGAAACGATCAAATAAACCCCACCCGCATGGCGCGCCATGCGGGTGGGGTTGTTTACGGCCGCACCGCACAATTCGGCAAGCAGCTTCGGCAAGAGATTTTTCATCAATCCAATCTTTTCAAATCTTGGATTGGCGGAAAAGCTCCGCCGAAGCGCGCGGACGCAATTGCACGGTATTTCCTTATTTCAAAATCACTTGCAGCCACCCAAGCAGCAGCAAATGCGCCGGATAGAACAGGTAAAAGCCCCATTTTGTCAGCAGCGTTCTCCGCCCCTGCACACCGTGATACCCGGCGAGCGCCGCAATCGGCACGAACATTCCGAACTCCGGCAGGTAGTCCCGCAGCAGCTCCATGTCGATGGTAAATACCCCTTCATAAAACAGCGAGAAAAACGGCCGCATCAGCAGATCGAGCAATCCGCACGCGCACAGCGCCACAATGCAGTATGCCGCAGCCTGCTGCTTGAAGTTGCCGTAAAACAGATCCAACACCAGTATCAACAGCAACCCGGTTGTTCCCCAATCTGCCGGGACGCACAGCGCAAAGATTGCCGCAATCAGCAGCACCTTCAGCGCAACGTGCAGCCGTTCGCTGCGCCGCACCGTCACCGCAAGAACCCCCATAAAAATTGTAAAAATGACATTTGGCCGCAGCCACGACTGGATTTCCGTCCCATATTTGAAGAATAAAAACGGGTACCAGCTCAACAGGGCGAACACACCCAGCCGCAGCAGATACCGCCGCAGATCATGCGTATGGTGC
>CAKUJA010000104.1 GCA_934661135.1 uncultured Oscillospiraceae bacterium | reverse complement strand
ACGACCGTCACCTCTCTGGCGCAGAAGGAAAGATCGATCAGCTCGTCCGCTGCGGATAATCCGAATCGCTCCACCGCCGCGCTAAATTGCAGCAGTTCATATCGGTTGAAACTCTCCAGCTTCCTGCCCAGCCAGTCCAGTTCATCCACATTTGCAAGTGTTCCAGACATCCTGCACAGGGCAGGACAGTCCGGCGCGCGGATGCTGTCGATGCAGCAGTCCTGCTTTCCAGCATCTCCAATTTGGAGATTCTGCAAAGCGAGGATCACATTTTCATAGCGTTCCTCTGGGATTGGAAACGTGACTGCCAGCGCCCCTAACTTCGGCTGATTGCGGCTTTTCAGTTTTGCTTCAAACACGTTTTTCACCTCGGTTTTCAATTTTTTGCATATCCGTGAAGGTACACTCGCCATTGCTGCGCCAGCAAATCAGAGCCAGGCGCATATACGGACACTGGCCCTCGTGCGGATACCAGCTGCACTGTATCGTTGGCGGCGGATCTGGGTGCGACCGCAGCGGCGGCGCGTGGAAACGCGGCCGCCAATATTCTTCTTGACTGTGTTTCATAAAGTTCCTCCCTGAACGCAAAAAAGCCGGGACTTCTAAAAAGAAATCCCGGCTCTCTGCGAAATATTACATTGTCTGCTCCATTGTGGGGTGTTGATTCCGTTCCTGCTGTGGCAGAAGCAGCTCGATCTGCTCCTGCACACTTTGGAGCTGCTTTTCTTCGGCATACGAGAGCGTCGCGTCATCCTCTAGCGCAAACTCACAGGCATCCCGGATCACGGCAAGCTGCTCATCGGAAAAAAGGCGCTGGCTCTCCACCAGACCGGCGCGGACAGCGAAGTCCTGCTTTGCCGCTTCGTAGTTTTCCATGAAGTAATGCCCAGCGTGGACGCCCTGCCGGTCAAAGTCCCATTCCCACGTCACGAACCGAGCGCCCTTTTTGCCGAGCTGCCCAGCCAGCACCGCGTCACCAAAATCCGCAAGTACCTTGTAGGTATCTTCCAGGCCAACAGCTTTCAGCGCAGGCGCGCGTTCAAAGATCCGCATATACTCCTTGACCTGTCCAGCCGCCTGTATTACCGTCCGAAGCTGCCGGTCTACTTCCGGTCCTGTGATATCTGCCGGTCTGAACCGGACGATGCCATCTCTGTCAACCGAGCAGAGCGGTTTCTCATTCCATCTGATGTGGATCAGACCGTCGTCCAGCAGCCTTGCGTCCAGCTCCCTGTGCAGGAGCTTCTGTTCTACCTCTCGCAGATATCTTTCTTTCTGCGGTGCGTTTTCTTCGCTCATTTCTAACCTCCAATCTGCAGCGCCCTTTTTGAACGCAAAAAAGGCGCTGGTCATTGGTCCGTCAAAACCAACAATCCAGCGCCCATAACTTTGTGAAAGATTTTTCTTCGATTTCTTCTGATTTCAGCTCTGACCAGCCGCCGAAAAAGGGCGCTGGCCGTAAAATTTCCCTTGAATATAGAAAAGCAGAGGTTCAAACCCTGTTTGAGCCTCTGCAAAGCGTTCATTGAGCCATGGAGTTTTTAGAAAATTTTCGGCCTTGAAAAGCTGAAAACACTATGGAACGACTGGCTTTTTTGCCAATTGATCCATAGTGTTCAGCTTACTTGGTGACCCGCCGGAGATTCGAACTCCGGACACCCTGCTTAAAAGGCAGGTGCTCTGCCGACTGAGCTAGCGGGTCAGATGGCAGGGATGGCAGGATTCGAACCTACGCATACAGGAGTCAAAGTCCTGTGCCTTACCGCTTGGCGACATCCCCATACGCGCTGCCGGCAAAATCCTGTATAAAAAAAGAATGGGGTGAGTGAAGGGACTCGAACCCTCGGTCTTCAGAGCCACAATCTGACGCGTTAACCAACTACGCTACACCCACCATATATTCTTTTTCCGCTGACCGATCAGACAACCTTTCTCCATACAATGGCACGCCAGGAGGGATTCGAACCCCCGACCTACTGCTTAGAAGGCAGTTGCTCTATCCTGCTGAGCTACTGGCGCATATGGAGCGGGTGACGGGAATCGAACCCGCGTCCCCAGCTTGGAAGGCTGGTGCCCTGGCCGTTGTGCTACACCCGCAGGCATACTGATATAATCAGCTTAAAGATAATAGCATATTCGTCCACCCCTGTCAAGGGGATTTTCCGTTTTTCGTTCAAAACGTCCGTTTTTCTCGATTGGGCGTCGTTCCAAACTGCTTGCGGTACGCCCGGAGAAACGCACTGTAATCGCCGAACCCGCTCTCCTCGCTTGCGCGCAGTACCGGCACGCCCTCTGCAATCAGCGCTCTTGCGCGCATTAGGCGTTTTCCCGTCAGATAGCCGTGGATCGTATAGCCGGTTTGCGCACGGAATTGCCGCATCATATGATATTTACTGACAAAAAAACGTTCCGCCAAATCATCAATCGAAATCGGTTCTGTCAGATGTTCGCTTAAATAGCGCAGGATTGCTTCTATTTTCGCGTCATAGGCCGCCGGCTTTGCATATTGCAGCGTATTGCCGTCCATTGCCCGTCGTAATCCAATCAAAAACTGAATCAAAACCGCCTGTGAAAGCAGTGCCTTGCCAAATGCGTCCTCCTGCTGCGTATGCTCCAATCTGGCAAGCTGCACAGCGAGCGCACCGCTCTGCGGCTGGATTACAAAGTGAAATTCTTCCCGCGCCCGGTCGAAGCAGGCGCCGAGATCGCACTCCGCCGTCCCGCAGCGGCGCAGAAATTCCGGCGACAGATACAGGATTCTGCGCTCATACGGCGCATTCGGCACGGCCTGCGGCCGGTGAATGCAGCCCTGCGGAACAAGGATCAGATCCCCCGGCTGCAGCAGATAGCTCCGTCCCTCCACACCGTAGGAGGACTCACCGCCTAAGAACAGAATGATCTTGTGAAATGTGTGGTAGTGCCAGTCGACAGATTCCTCCATTGCGCCGCGCAGATAAAACAGGCGAAAGTCCTCGTGCAAATATCCTCGCTGTTCATAGCCCTGTTCCATTTGCGCACCTCCGCATTGTTTGCCATCAGTATAGCATATAAATTGCAAAAAGTGCAACCATTATCCCATGCAGAGCGACCGGAGCAGTTGCCGGAACAGATCTCCCCACGAAAGCGCCGCCACCGCTTCCGGTACAACCAGGTCCCGCTCCAAAAGGGTCTGTCCGCCGGACGTCACCGTCAACGTGCCAACCTTCTGGCCGGCTTCCACCGGTGCCGCAACAGACGGCTCAACCGCAACCTCCGTCTGTACGCCCGCAGCCAGCGCCTTGTCGATCAAAACCGGCGTATCATCCGCAAGCACAGGCGTGATCGTCTCTGCCGCCCCGAGCGTAACCGGCACAGCGGGCAGCTCGCCGGGTTCCGGCGTGACAATCGCATAGTTGGAAAAGCCATAATTCAGCAGTGCTTTTGCCGACTCAAACCGGTCGCTTGAGCTGGCACAGTGCAGCACAACCGCAATCAGCTCCATTCCATTCCGCTCCGCAGACGCAGAAAGGCAGTGCCCCGCCGCCGAGGTATAGCCGGTTTTCAGGCCGGTTGTGCCGTCGTAGAACCGAACCAGCTTATTCGTATTGGACAGGCCAAACTGCCCATCCCGAACCGTATCCATCCAAATCGTCGTATATTTTTTGATCTCCTCGTGCTTCAGAAGCTCCCGCGACATCAGTGCAATGTCATAGGCCGTCGTCAAGTGCTCCGCCGCTTCCGGCTCATCATCCAATCCCGTGCAGTTGACAAAATGCGTATCTGCCATTCCAAGCTCCTCTGCGCGCTGGTTCATCATGGCGACAAACGCGCTCTCGCTGCCGGCAATATGCTCCGCCAGCGCGCAGGCACAGTCGTTCGCAGACGCCACAACCACAGACTTCAGCATTTCTTCCAGCGGAAGCTGCTCATTTTCTTCAAGGTAGATCTGGCTTCCGCCCTTCGCGGCCGCCGCAGCCGAGGTCTGCACCATATCCTCCCAGCCGATTCGTCCGTCGTCCAGCGCTTCCATGATGAGCAGCAGCGTCATCACCTTCGTCACGCTGGCAGGGCGCAGCTTTTCGTGGCTGTTTTGCTCCAGCAGCGTCTCTCCGGTTGACTGCTCCATCAGAACATAGCTCGGCGCAGGCAGATCCAGCGCTGCGGCGTGTGCAACCGGCAGCGACAGAAGCAGCATCACCGGCAGCAGAAGGAACGCGAAACCTCTTTTTTTCACAAAAAATCACCCTTCCGTTTCATTCTGGTAAAAACCTATGAAACGGAAGGGCGTAATAGTACAGGCTCAGCTGGCGGCTGACTCCGTTATAAACGGCAGGATGTCCGCAGTAAACGCGCTCAGGTCACCTTCGGTATCAGGACAGAGCGTCGCCGGCAAATTCAGCTCCAGGCTGCAAAGGCTCAACAGCGATTTGCCGTCCAGCCGTGCCGTCCCCTGAAGCAGCCAGACATGGAACGGATAGCGGTTGACTGTATTCACAAACATGGCAATTTCCTGAACAGACCGGAACATGACGTGAAATTCTCTCAAAGGAAACCTCCTGGCAGACTATACAACCTGCCTTGTTTCGGATATAATGTAAACAACGGCGTGCAAAACGATACGATACAGATTATATATAGTATATTCCAGATCATGTATGCTGACTATTCACAAACGCGCTAAACATTTTTTGTTCCGATTCTTTGCTTTTGGTGGTTTTTCCTATGAAATTTTCCTTTTATACGCTTGGCTGCAAGGTCAACCAATATGAAACGCAGGCAATGCAACAGCTTTTGCTCGAGCACGGCCATACGCTCGGCGAATTTGACGAACCCTGCGACGGCTATATCATCAACACGTGCACGGTCACTGCCGTTTCCGACAAAAAATCGCGCAACGCCATTCGCCGGGTACACAAGCTGAATCCGAATGCGGTTGTCGGTGTCTGCGGCTGCTACGCGCAGTCCAATCCCGATGCAATCCGCGCGCTCGGCGTCGATGTCCTTGTCGGCACGGCCGACCGCACAGAGTTTATCGCGCATATGGAGCAGGCCGCCGCTGCACACCAGAAGTGGGAAAAGGTCACGGACAACCGGCTGCCGCAGCCGTTTGAAATTCTCCCGGCGGGCGGACTTGCCGCAAGAACCCGCGCACTGCTCAAAATCGAGGACGGCTGCAACAATTTCTGCACCTACTGCATCATCCCCTATGCCCGCGGCCGAGTGCGCTCCATGCCGCTGGAGGCAGCCGTCGCAGAAGCCAAAAAACTGGCCGCAGAGGGATACCGCGAGATCGTCATAAACGGTATCGAAATTTCCTCCTGGAGCCAGCCGGACGGCGCTCTGCTGCGCGATCTCCTGCTTGCCATCTGCACAGCCGTGCCGGACGTTCGTATCCGTCTCGGCTCACTCGAACCCCGCACCATCGATGAAGTCTTTTGCCGTACCCTTTCTGTCTGCAAAAATCTCTGCCCGCAGTTCCACCTGAGCTTGCAGAGCGGCAGTGATACCGTGCTGGCGCGAATGAATCGCAAATACGATACGGCGCGCTACGCAGAAAGTGTACGTCTGTTGCGCCAGCACTTCCCCGGCTGTGCGATAACGACGGATCTGATCGTCGGCTTCCCGCAGGAGACCGACGCAGAATTTCAGCAGTCACTTGCTTTCATCCGCGCCTGTGGTCTTTCAAAAGTCCACATCTTCCCATACTCGCGCCGCGAGGGCACACCTGCCGCAAAAATGACCGGTCAGCTCCACAATGCCGTAAAGGAAGCGCGCGCGGCGCAAGCGGCTGCCGCAGCCTCGCAGCTTGAAACCGCTTTTCATGCCGCACTGATCGGCAGTGAGCAGGCCGTACTCTTTGAGCAACCGGAGGATGGTTACTTTATGGGACATACGCCCAATTACGTCAAGGTTTACGTTCTAGCAGACGGTCTGCATAACGAGCTTCGCCAAGTGCGCATCACATCGCTCTTTCGGGATGGCGTCATGGGGGAGCTTCTCTAAAAGAAACGATAGACCGGCATGGCTTCGCCGAACAGGACGAACCGCAACGCATCGTCCAATAAGATGGCGACAAAGCTCAGCCCTACCCAGCAGCAGGAAAACTGCGGGCAGATCTGGCCGCGCAAATTATGAGGCAGATTGCGGTAATCCCATACGGCGTAGCTGCGGTTCACCGAAAAACCCAGCAATAATTCTGAACTCATAATTACCGTCGCGCCCAGCATGGCCTGCGCAATCAGCGGCGTCGCCGGTGCGAGTTCATTCAGCATTCCGATCATCCACGTGCAGATACCACTGTCGAGGAACATACTCCAGTGGGAACACCCGCGATAGCAGAGCTCTACGCAAACATAAAATGCTCCGCCGCAGAGAACAATTACAAGTATCTTCAACAGCTCCATTTCATCCCCCTTGTTGACTGACGCTAGTATATGCACTGCAAAAATTTTTACAGTTTTTTTGAAAAAAAGCAGCAAAGCAGTTGACAAATTTGCTTTCAGAAGATATAATACCTCTTGCTGTGAGACACAGCAAATATGGCGGCATAGCTCAGTTGGTAGAGCATTCGGTTCATACCCGGAGTGTCATCTGTTCGAGTCAGATTGCCGCTACCAGGCCCGTTGGTCAAGCGGTTAAGACACCGCCCTTTCACGGCGGTAACATGGGTTCGATTC
>CAKUJA010000103.1 GCA_934661135.1 uncultured Oscillospiraceae bacterium | reverse complement strand
GTGAAAAGCCGGTCACCTGTGCGCCGAAGCGCACCTCGCCGCCAAGACTGAGAATGCGGCGGCGGAGCGACTGCACGACCGTGAGCAGCACGTCGGTGCCGATGTGCGGTTTGGCGTCGTAGAGAATGGAGCCGTCGGCTCCGGCGGCGACGAACTGCTCCAAAATCCAGTGAATGCGGGGATCGTTGACGCCGGTATTGAGCTTGCCGTCGGAAAACGTACCGGCGCCGCCTTCGCCGAACTGGACGTTGCAGTGCGGGTCGAGCTTGCCGGTTGCCCAAAAGGTTTCGACGGCGCGGCGGCGCGTGAGGGCGTCCTGCCCGCGCTCGAGCACGATCGGGCGCAGACCGGCCAGCGCGAGAATGAGCGCGGCGAACATCCCGCCGGGGCCGAAGCCGACGACAACTGGGCGCTCGCCGGTCTGCGGGGCGCAAGGCGGCACATAGACCGGATCTGCGGCAAGGGCGGCCTTGGGATTGCGCGCGGCGCGCAGCACGGCCTGCTCCTGCCCGGAGACGGAGACATCGAGCGTATAGACGACGCGCACATCCTGCTTTTTGCGTGCGTCGACGGAACGGCGGCGGATGCGGCAGGCGGTAATCTGCGCGGGCGGCAGACGCAGCGCCTTTGCCGCGGCGCGGCGGAGCGCGTCAGAATTGTCGCTGCCGGGGGAAAATGAGAGATTGGAGATGCGGATCATAGGCTTGATTCGACCTTTCCGAGTTTTCCGGCGACATAGCCGCTCGACCATGCCCACTGGAGGTTGAAGCCGCCGCAGTCGCCGTCGAGATCAAGCACCTCGCCCGCGGCAAAGACACCGGGCGCGAGACGGCTCTCAAGCGTATCGGGGCAGAATTCTTCAACGGGGACGCCGCCGACCGTGACCTGCGCGAAGTCGAAGCCCATGACGCCCTCGACCGCGAGCGGGAAGCATTTGGCCAGCGCGCAGAGCGCGGCGAGCGACGCGTCCGGGAGGTCGCGGAGCGGGAGCGCGGGATCGATGCCGGCGCGCTTGAGCACCGTCTTGCCGAGCCGGGATTGCAGGCTGCCGGAGAGCAGCTCCTCGCTTGGAAGCTGCGGGAAATTGGCGCGGCGCTGCTGAAGAAAAGCCAGAAGCGCCGCTTCGGAGTAGGCGCGGAACAGGTCGAGCGTGAGCGTCAGGCCGTCGCCGCCGGTGGAGACGGCGCGGGATAGCTCGAACGCGACGGGGCCGCTGACGCCGAAATCGGTGAACTGAAGTTCGCCCTCGGCCTGCTGGAGCAGACGGCCGCCGCGCAGAAGGCGGATATGGCAGTCGGCACGGATGCCCTTGAGCGCGCGCACCCAGGTGGGATCGGTTTTGATCTGGCAGAGCGCGGGCAGAAGCGGCGTACAGTGGTGGCCGAGCTGACCGAGCAGAAAATAGCCGGAGCGGACGCCGCCGAGACGCTTGCCCGCGCAGCCGCCGCAGCAGAGGATGAGCTTGTCGCCGAAGTATTTTTCGCCGGTGGCGGAGACGGCTTCGTAGCCGCGCGCCTTTTTCCTGACCTCGACGACATCACAGGAGGGGACGATGTGCACGCCGCGCTGCTCGAGCGCGAAGCGGAGCACGTCGAGCACGCTGGACGCCTGATCGGAGAGCGGGTAGACCTTGCCGTCCGGCTCCGCGACGGTCAGAAGGCCAAGGGAGCGGAAATAGGCGAGCGTCGCGCGGACGTCGAAGCGCGTGAGCGCGGCCTGGGCGAAGGCCGGGGCGCTGCCGTGGTAGCGCGGGACACCGGCGCCGAGATTGGTCAGATTGCAGCGGCCGTTGCCGGTGGCCAGCAGCTTGCGGCCGACGCGACTCTGCCGCTCAAGCAGCGTGATTTGATTTGCGGGATCCTCCGCCGCGCTGAGCGCGGCCATCATGCCGCTGGCGCCGCCGCCCACGATTAACACCTTCATACGGTTCCTCCGTTGCTGAAAAAGATGAGTAAGATGAGTAAGATCTAGTATAAACCATCTTGCCGGTCTTGCCAAGTGGCAATCCGGCTGGTACAATACAATACGGTCAAAATGGAAAGGAACCGATGATTCAATCGACGATCACCGCAGACGAGTGATTCAGCGGTTACGAAAGGGGAAACGCATGGACAAACGCATGGACAAACGCGAACAGATTGCGCACCTGGCGGCGTCGCGCGAGGAAGAAATCTTGCTGGCGCGGGTCTATGAGCGCATCCATACGGCGGCGCAGCGGGAGATCCCCGCGGCGACGAGCTTCCTCTCCAAGCGGGAGCAGATGCTCGCCAGCGAACTGCTGCGCGGCGAAGCGTACCGCTTTTTCGGCGGACTGCCGACGGCGGAACGCGAGGTCTGCTGCTATGTGCCGGACTATTTGGATGAGGACTGGCTGACGGGCGGGGACGGGCCGATCGCGGCGGTGCGCGCGACATTTTATGGGCAGGGCGCGCTGACGCACCGGGACTTCCTCGGGGCGCTGATGGGATGCGGCATCAAGCGCGAGACCGTCGGGGATATTTATGTCTCGGAGGGCGAATGCGCGTTTCTGGTGACGCGCGAAATACTGCCCTATGTGCTGCAAAACCTGACGGACGCCGGACGGATGCGGCTGACGCTGGAGGAGCTGCCGCTGGCGGCGCTTGAAGCGCCGGAGCAAAAGACCAAGCTGGTGCGGGACACGGTGTCGTCGCTGCGGCTCGACGGCGTGGTCGCTGCGGGATTTGCGCTCAGCCGGTCGCGCGCGGCGGAGGTCATTGCGGCGGGAAAGACAGAGCTGAACTATTTGACCTGCACGAAGGCCGACCGGCCGGTGGCCGAGGGAGACGTGATCTCGGTGCGGGGACTGGGGAAGATGCGGCTGGAAGCCGTTGGAGGAGCTACGAAAAAGGGGCGGATCTCGATTGAGATCTGCCGGTACATCTAGGAGGGATTCCCATGGAAAAATCGAGAATTGACAGAATCAACGAGCTGGCGAAGAAGGCCAAGGAGGAAGGACTGACCGAGGAGGAGATTCTGGAGCGCGACCGGCTGCGGCGGGAATATGTCGCGGCGTTCCGCGAGAATCTGGTCTCGCAGTTGGAGCACACCTATCTCGTCGACGCGAAGGGAAACAAGCACAAGCTGAAGTCCAACGCGGAAAAGCAGGCGGATAAGATTCTGAAATATCCGAACTGAGATGCAGATTTTTAATTTTTCATTTCTGTTTCTGTTTTTGCCGGTGACGCTGGCGGGCGCATGGCTGACGCGGCGGAGCCTGCGGGCGCAAAATGCGCTGCTGCTGGCGCTGAGCTTGCTGTTTTACGCGTGCGCGGGCGTGCGGGGTCTTGGGATCGTGCTGGCGGAGACATTTTTGGTCTGGCTGCTGGCGCGGCTGCGCGGGCGCGGATGGAAAACGCTCGGGATTGCGCTCTGCACGGCGGCGCTCTGCTATTTCAAGTACACCGGATTTTTGACAGACAACTGGAACCGGATGACCGGACTGAGCGCGGCGATCCCGACGATTGCCGCGCCGCTCGGCGTGTCGTTTTTTACATTCCTCGCCATCAGCTATCTGGCGGATGTGGCGCGCGGGGAGATTGCGGCGGAGGAGAATTTCGGACGGCTGCTGCTGTATCTCACGTTCTTCCCGAAGGCGGCGCAGGGGCCGCTCATGCGGTACGGCGAATTTGCGCCGCAGCTTGGCCGGCACAGCGCCGATCTGCCGGGGGGCATTGAGCGATTCATCCTCGGCCTTGGCAAAAAGGTGCTGCTGGCTGAGGCGGCGGGAACGGTCAGCTCGCAGGTGTTTGTGCTGTCCGCTGTGGCGCTGACGCCGGGGAAGATGTGGCTCGGCGCGGTCTGCTATGCGATGCAGATCTATTTCGATTTTTCCGGGTATACGGATATGGCGATCGGACTGGGGCGGATGCTCGGATTCCGGCTGCCGGAGAACTTCAACTTCCCATATCTGGCGGATTCGGTGACGGATTTCTGGCGGCGGTGGCACATGACGCTGTCGCAGTGGTTCCGCGACTACGTCTACATTCCGCTCGGCGGCAACCGGAAGGGAAGGGCAAGACAGCTTTTGAATCTGTGCGCCGTCTGGCTGCTGACCGGCCTTTGGCATGGGAGCGCGTGGACGTTTGTGGCGTGGGGCGCGTGGTACGCGGCGCTGCTGGCGCTGGAAAAGCTGTTTTTGGGACGCTGGCTGAAAAAAACGCCGAAGATTGTGCGGCATTTGTACGCGCTGCTGGCGATTTTGATCGGATGGGTGATTTTCAACAGTCCGAGCCTTGGCGCGGCGGGGAAATATCTGCGTGCGATGTGCTTCCTCGGCGAAGGGACGGGCGCGGACGCGCCGTTTTTCCTGCTGGTGCTGCGGCAGTATGGCTTGCAGCTTGCCGCGGCGCTGGCGCTCTGTACGCCGGTGGGGAAGCGGATGATGGAGAAGCTGGAGCGCAGCACGGCGGGACGGTGGGTCAAGCTCGCGCTGCTGGGGGCGATTTTTGCGCTGTCGCTGCTGGCGATGACCGGATCGACGATGCAGGCGTTTATCTATGCGCAGTTTTGAGGAGGTGCGGCGATGAAGATGACAAAGAAACTGCTGTGCCTTGGATTTTTGCTGGTGATTGCCGCAGTGCCGCTGCTGACGGCCTACGGCGTGGTCACAGATCCGACCGGGTGGTCGAGCCAGGAGAACCGCGCGCTGGCGGGAAGGCCGGAGCTTTCGGCGTCCGCGCTCTGGACGGGTGACACCGCGGCGCAGACGGAGGCTTTTCTGAAGGACCATCTGTTCAAGCGCAACGCAATTTTGAAATTCGACGTGTGGTTCCAGATGAACGTGCTGCGGCGGCCGGTGGTGGACGACGTGGTGCTCGGCGGCGAGGTGCTGCTGCCGGTGGCGGAGATCTCGGACTATCGCGTCGGGAAGCTGGAAAAGCGCGCAGAGACGATGGCGGAGAGCCTTGCGGCGATTCAGGCGGCGACGGAGGAAGCGGGCGGTACGTTCTGCTACGTCCTCGTGCCGGAGCAGCGGTCGGCGCTGCGGGACTACTATCCGGATTGGATGGAGAACCGGGCAGAATACTATGACGCGGTGCGCAGGGCGTTCTCGGACGCGATGGCGGAGCGCGGGGCAGCGCTGCTCGATCTGACGGAGACTTACCGCTCCGTGGACGAGATTACGGAATACTATTCCACCGTCGACCACCACTACACGCTTAAGGGCGCGGAGCTGGCGTATCAGACGGTTTGCGAGTTGCTGGAGATTTCGTTTGCGCAGCCGGAGGTGCGGGCGACAGAGCAGGCGTTCATCGGAACATATAATCGGAAATTATATGGGTTGTCGCCGGTTTCGGAGCAGTTTCAGATGGATTTTGCGGAGGAAATTCCATATTCCCGCTGGGACAACGGCGAGCAGACCGACCGGGCGATGATCGACGCGTCCGGCATGGAAGCCTACTATACCGCCTATATGGGCGGCGACATGGGCGAGACGATTGTGCAGACGAACCGGCCGGAGCTGGGGAAGATTCTGATTGTCGGCGATTCGTTTACAAACGCGTTTGAAGCGCTCTGCTACCGGAGCTTTGGCGAGATGCGGAGTCTGGATTTCCGGCACTATTCGGAAAAGACGCTCAGCGAGTATATCCGCGCGTATGCGCCGGATGTGGTGCTCGTGATGCGCGACGATTTGACGTGCTTGACGAGCGGCGGGAACGGTTCGCTCTCTTAACTCGAAGATGGAAACAGAACCCCCGCGGCTGCATCGTGCAGACGCGGGGGTTATGTTCGAGGTCAGAGGAGATAGCGGTAGAACAGGAATAGGTGGAGCGCAAGCAGGAGCGGGACGGTGATATAGAATTTTGGTTTGCGCGTTTTATGATGGAACAGCCACATCCCGGCAAGTGCGCCAAGACTGCCGCCGAGGGCGGCGCTGGCGAGCAGGACGGATTCTGGAATGCGCCAACGATGTTTTTTGGCGCGCAGCTTGTCTGAGAGCATAAGCAGCAGGGCAAGCGCATTGATTAGAGACAGGTAGACGAGCATAATTCAGATCCTTTCGGGAGGGATGCGCATGAAGCGGTTGTGGTGGTTGATTATGATATTGGCGGCGCTGGTGCAGCTCTGCGCGTGCAGCCGCGCGGAAACGGTCTGGGAGACCGTGGATGACGATTTGGAACAGGAAACAGTCGGAGAGGCGCCAATGCGGATCGTCTTTGACGTGCCGCCGGAGGCAGAGCAGGTGGGAGTGCTGGACGATTGCCGCGTGTATGCGCAGGGCGACGGCGACTATGAGATCACGGCGCGGACACTTGCGTGCGGCGATGTGCGCGAGGTGATCCGCGCGGTCTCGGGATTCGAGCCGGAACGACTGCGCACGGTGCTGCGGCAGGATGGATTGCTGCCGCAATACAGCTTTTGCTGGTACACCGAAACGGACGGCGGAGGGCGGCTTTATCGGGCAGAGGTTTTGGCAGATACGGACTACTGCTACGCGCTGGTTTTTGGCGTCCGCGAGGGACTTGGTACAATTTATGATAGCATAGAGGAGCAGGTTTTTGCAAGTTTTGGCCTGATTTCCGATGAAATGGTATAGGAAAAGTTTTTGAAAAGTTTTTTGGAAAAATCTATTGACAAACTGCCGATCTGCCTGTATAATAACACCCGTCGCTGAGAGATGCGGCGCCGCTGAAAAAGCGGTTTAGAGTGGAATGGAAGGTTAGCTCAGCTGGGAGAGCACTTGCCTTACAAGCAAGGGGTCACAGGTTCGAGCCCTGTACTTTCCACCAACCTATTTGGCCCGGTGGTGCAGTCGGTTAGCACGCCAGCCTGTCACGCTGGAGGTCGACAGTTCGAGTCTGTTCCGGGTCGCCATAATGCAGTGAGGCGAGGAAGTCTCCTCGCCTTAACTACGCCTCTGTAGCTCAGTAGGTAGAGCAGCGGACTGAAAATCCGCGTGTCGTTGGTTCAACTC
>CAKUJA010000102.1 GCA_934661135.1 uncultured Oscillospiraceae bacterium | reverse complement strand
CCTGCCGGCTTATAGGCCGCGGGCATGACGGGCTGCGGCTCGGCTGCGCCGGGCTGCACGGCTTTTCCGCAAAGCGGACACTGGCCGAGCGCGGCGTCAAACTCCGTGCCGCAGAATTCGCATTTTCTTAATTTCATGCAAATCCTCCGTTACGCTGCGCGCAGGAAAAAGCACCGTGCGCGCGGGGCTTGTCACAGACGATGCTGTGATTTTCTGATACCTATCGCGTATCATACCACACCTTTCGACAAATTCCAACCCCAACGTACAATATATTGTATTGCAATTTTCCTAAAAATCGCTTAAAATATAAAGGTCTATGAAATAAAGGAGGCGAACTGTTTGGCTGAGCTGAAGCTCGTTTCGCCGCTGCTGTCCAATATGGAAGTGGTCAGCCGTATCAGCGTGCGCGGTGCGGTGTCCGTCTACATTGTGAAAAGCACAAAAACGGCGCAAACATATATTCTGAAGCATATCTCGGTTCCGGAGTCGCAGAAGCAGGTGGACGCGCTGCTGTTCACCGGCGCGGCTGCCTCGGAAGCGGAGGCGCAAACATACTACGAACAGGTCGTAACAGACTACAAAGAAGAACTGGAGACGCTGGAGCGGCTGTCCGCAAGTCCGAACCTCGACTGCTTCCGCAGCTATCAGATTGAACCGAAGGAAGATGGCGTCGGCTTCGACCTCTACCTTCTCGCGGAGCACCGAACGACGCTGAACGAATATCTGGCGGACAATGCGATCACGCATCTATGCGCGGTCAATCTGGCGATGGATCTTTGCAGCGCACTGGTCGATCTTCGCGCGGCGGGGTTGGTGCACCGCGATGTCAAACCCGGAAACATCTACTTAAACAGCCAGGGGCATTTCGTGCTCGGCGATCTCGGCATTGCAAAGATTGCGGAGTTGAAATATTGCTCCATGCCGGAGACAATGCTCTCGTCCTATTCTGCGCCGGAGCTGTTCAGTCTGGTGGGCACCATCGAGCCGACGACGGATATCTATTCTGTCGGCCTGATTCTCTACCGGATCTACAATGGCAACCACGCGCCGTTTGAGGATGAGCGCACCTCGGCCAAGGCTGCGGACAAGCTCCGCATCACCGGCAAAGAGCTCCCCGCGCCGATGTATGCCGACTATGAGATGGCCGAAATCATCCACAAGGCCTGCGCGTTCAAACCCGAGGATCGCTATCAGGATCCGAACGAGATGAAGCAGGCGCTCGTGGAATACATGAAGCGAAACCAGCTCGACGACACGCTGATCGTCCCGCCGATTTCCGGCGACATTGAGCAGGTCGACCCGGATGCCGAGGAAGAAGTCGAGCCGGTGCAGTTTGCGGACAGCGAATCCATCGAGGAGGACTTCAAGCAGAATTTCTCGCCGGATACGCAGATGCTCAACGATATGATTGAAAATGTCCACCGCGAGATGGACAAGGATTCGGACGCATACTATAATTCGCTCGAACCGGACGAGGATGACGACATCCCGCTGGACGAGACGCCGAAAAAGCGCAAACGGAAAAAACGCAACAAATGGCTCCCGATTTTGGCCAGCGTGCTGATCCTGCTGCTGATCGGCGCGGCGGTGGCCTACTTCGTGTTCATCCGCCCGGCGACTGTTCACGTCAGCGGCATCTCCCTGCTCGAAGCATCGACCGATACAATCAGCGTCTTTGTCGACTCCAATGAAGCCGACGGCGCATTTGATGTGCTCTGCTCTGATTCTTACGGAAATCAGTCGCGCCAGTCGTTCGCTTCCGGGAAAGAAACGGTCTTTACTGGCCTGACGCCAGGTACGCAGTACACAATTTCCATCGATCCGCTCGACAAAAAGAAGGTCACCGGCACATCGAGTCTGATGGCCAGCACGGTTGCGCAGACCGAGCTTTTGAGCTTCACGGCCACCGGCGTGACAGTCACGCAGGTGGAGCTGAACCTCATCATTCAGGACGGCCCGGATCCCGGCGTATGGACGGTGGAATACAGCGCGGACGGCGTGGAGCCGCAGAAGGCGACATTCAACGGCCACTCGATTGTGATTGCCAACCTTGAATCCAACAAAAATTATACGTTTACGCTCCAGGAGCCGGAGGGAACGCGCCTGACCGGCCAGACCAGCGTGCACTTCTCCACGGTGCCGACCGTCAAGATCACCGGCATCAAGGCTGCGCTTTCGAGCACGACAGCGATTCTCTCCTGGACGATTGAAGGAGACGCCCCCGAAGAATGGACGGTCTCCATTTCCGGCCCGGACGGGTACAGCGATGAGCAGACCGTGACCTCTGCAACGGCGACCTTTGAGGGACTGACCTCCGGCGAGACCTACGACATTCAGATCTCCACGCCGACGATGCTTGAAACCTGCACAACGAAGATCACGCCGAACATTACGGCGCTCACCGACTTTACAGTGACAGAGGATGTCGAAGCAAACACGCTGAACTTTGCGTGGACGTGCGACAACGAGCCTGCCGACAACGAGTGGACGATCACCGCGCGTCTGGCTGGCGGCGACGATCTCACGCAGTATACCTGGACGCCGGAAGCCGACTCCAACAGCTACAAGGTCGACCTTGCTTCGCTGCTGCCGGAGCTGGAATACGAGTTTACGCTGGAGCTTGCCAGCGGCGATAAGCTGGACGGTGACAACGTCGTCACCTGCACCACGCCGAACAAGGACAAGTTCCGTGAATACGGCACGCGTGACTTCTACCTCGGCCTGTTCCTGAAGCCGGACAGCGACACGTTTACGTCGAACAACCTCTCCGTCTCCCGGACGAGCTTTGATACCGACGAATTTGTGGCCTTCGCGCTGCAATCAATCAACAATGTCAAGTCCTCGGACGACACTGTGCCCTACGCCATGGTGCTGACCGACAAAGACGGCAATGTGGTCGATGCCGAGTTCACCACGATTTCGTGGAAGGATAGCTGGACGCGCAATATGTTCGCCGGCTTCTTCCCGCGGACGCCGCAGACCGCCGGTACGTACACGCTGAAGATCTACTTCAACTACAAATTTGTGGTGGAGAAAGAATTCACTGTGAACGCCGCGCAATAACACAACGAGGAGCGATCCGGTTGGATCGCTCCTCGTTTTATCGCTGAAAAATCCCCGCAGATCATGCGATCTGCGGGGATTTTGCGTTATGATAGCAACGCGCAGAGCGCGTCGACGGCCTGCGGCGTTGTCGCCCAGCTCGTTGCCACGCGGACAACGGTGTGCCTATCGTCGTATTTCTCCCAGAAGCCAAACGAGACGTGCTGCTCAAGCTGCCGTTTCTGCTCGTTTTCCAGCACAATGAAAATCTGGTTTGTCGGCGACGGAATCGTCTGGCGGTATCCGGCGGCGTCAAACGCAGCGCGGAGCCGGTCAGCCGCGTCGATTGCGGTCTTGCCAAGCCGGAAATAGAGCGAATCCGTAAAGAGCGTGTCAAACTGAAGGCCGAGCAGCCGTCCCTTTGCCAGCAGCGCGCCGTGCTGTTTGACAATCGTGAAAAAGTGCGGGACAAGCGACGGGTTTGGGAATACCACGGCTTCGCCGAACAGCGCACCGCATTTCGTCCCGCCGATGTAGAACGCATCGCAGAGACGCGCCAGATCCGGCAGCGTCACATCGTTTTCCTTGCAGGCCAACGCGTAGGCCAGCCGCGCACCGTCTACATAGAGCGGCATATGATACGCCTGACAGACGGCGTGGATCGCTTCAAGCTCCGCCAGCGAGTAGAGCGTCCCGTATTCCGTCGGCTGCGACAGATAGACCATCGCGGGCATCACCATATGCTCGCAGTTGGCATCCTCCCAATACGTTTTGCAGTAATCCTCAATGGTTTTAGCCGAGAGCTTACCGAAGGTGTGCGGCAGTGTCAGCACCTTGTGCCCGCCAAACTCGATCGCGCCGGACTCGTGCGACGCAATGTGCCCGGTTTCCGCCGCAATCACGCCCTGATAGGAGCGCAGCATCGCGTCGATCACCGTCGCGTTTGTCTGCGTCCCGCCGACAAGGAAATGCACCGCTGCATCCGGACAGGCGCAGGCCGCGCGGATTTTTTCCCGTGCGCTTGCGCAAATATCATCCGAGCCATAACCGGGCGTGCTCTGTAAATTGGTTTCCATCAGCCGGGTCATAATTTCCGGCAGTGCGCCCTCCTGATAATCCGATGCAAAAAAAAGCATATTGCTCACTCCTACTCTGTCCGCCGGTGCAGACTTAATCCTCTCCGCCGACCAGCCGCTCCAGCCAGCGGACGTAATTTTTGCTGTTAATCATATAGGGATAGTTGATGACCAGCAGATCGTCCACGCCCTGTTCTGCCGCGAACGCTGCCAGATCGAGCGACGGCTTTCCGTCGCGGTTAAACTCGCGCGGGTCGACAACGATGATCTTGCTGTAATGACTCGTCAAAAACGGAACGAGCGCATTGCCATACGACTCCTTGAGCACCAGACACGTCCCGCCCTCCGCGGCCGACTCGATCACGCAGACCGGCGTGTCGCCGCCGATAAAGCAGAGATACTTGTTGCTCACAGCATCGTCCATCTTCGTGTAGACCACGCTCACCGGAACGCCATCCTGAAGCGTGGCATCCGAGTAATATCTCGCGTGCGTCTCGTAGAGCGGCAGATAGTATTCCAGATAGTCCGGGTTTGCCTTGAGCACCTCGCTCTGCGGATACCCCTTGGTGAACGTATACATCGAGCCAACAAACGAATCATACCGCCCGGTCTCAAATTCGTCAAGTGCAGCCGGCTCAAAACCCGCGGCTTCGCAGAACGCTGTATAGGCGTAATACGCGCCGAGCTGCGTCCAGTGGTGATCGGTGCGGAAGAAAATATACTCGTCCGTGTGCGCGCGCAGCTTGCTGTACGCATCCACAGTCAGGATTCCCTTCCCCATGCTCTCATAGCAGAGACCGATCATGTCCTTTTGGCTATGCAGACCGGTATGCAGGCTCTCCGGCGAGTAGAATTCTCCGCCGTTCGGCGTCAGCAGGCTGATTGTCCGCACGCCGTCCCCGAGCGCCGCGGCCAGATCGTCTACTGCTTTGGCATACGAGCGAATGATGTCATCATCTGCCGTCGGGATTTCCATTGCCCGCGTTCCGACAACTACGACGGAACCGGCGTAGCTGGCTTCCGACTCCTCCGGCTCGTCAATGACCGGATCAGGCTCCGCAGTCTGTTCAGGCTGCGGCGTGCCGGTGCTGTCTGCCGGAGTGCCGGTTGTTTCGGATGGGGGTTGCTCCGATGTTGCCAGATCGGCTGTCGAATCCTCCGCAGGCGTTACCGGCTGCGGCTTGCTCTCGCCGTTCAGCGCAGCTTCCACATCATCGAGCGACTCGCCGCCGTGCTCTGCACCGGTATTGCCGTCCAGCACGAGGACGTTTTCCTCCGCACTGCCGGAATAATAGTAAAAGCGGTTCAGCTTCCGGTTCCACTCCAGCAAATTGGCTCGATCTGGAAATGTCGCTGTGTAGTAGCGCTCAAATTGTGAGATGAAGCTGCCGTCGGTGAGCGCCTTCCAGGAAAACTGCGGTGCGTCCACCGGCGTTTCATTGACGCCGCTCGCCTGCTTCCAGCTCGCAAGCGAAAGTCCGCCGACGCCCAGCAGCAGCGCCAGCATGAGAATCAGCAGAATACGGTACCAGTGTTTCATCTTCTGCCCTCCTCAGAACCGGAAATATAAAAATGCATTGTAGCTCGAGCCGACGAGCGAAATCGTTGCCGTGGCCAGCAGCGCAAAATCAAACAAAAACGTTACCAGAACGTAGAGCTTTCCCTTGAACGTCCGTCCGTTTCGCTCCATGCAGAGCGCGCCCGCGCCGTTGCCGATCAACTGCGGCAGCGACGTGGAGCCGAGGATGCAGAGCGCCAGCAGCGGCAGATGATTCTGGATCGTCATCCACGTCAGCGTGTTGCTGAACCCGATCCCGGCAAAGCCAAACAGCACGCGGAAACTCTCACCCAGCCGTGCAATGTCCGTCTGGTAGAAGATGTTCCAACTGATCGCAATCAAAAACAGCGTCAGGATATGCCGAACGACAGACGGAATATGGCTGAGCGGCTTTGTAAGCAGCCGCTCGAGTGCCAAAAGTACGAAGAAGTACGCGCCCCAGAGCACAAAGTTCCAGCTTGCCCCGTGCCATAGTCCCGTCAGCAGCCAGACAACTGCCATATTCCGGTAAACAAGATGACGGTTACCGCCAAGCGGTATGTAGACATAATCCCGGAAGAACGAGCTAAGCGAGATATGCCACCGCCGCCAAAATTCCGTGATGGTCTTGGACATATACGGATACCGAAAGTTCTCCGGATACTTAAATCCAAAGATACGTCCCATGCCGATCGCCATATCCGAATAGCCGGAAAAATCGAAGTAGATCTGGAACATATACATCAGCACGCCGAACCAGACGCCAAGCGTCGTCGACGAAGCAAACGTCCCTCCGAGGAGCTGATCTGCCACAGCGCCGGCATAGTCCGCCAGCAGCACCTTTTTGGCAAGGCCGATGCAAAACCGCGTCGTGCCGTAAAAGCACCCCCGCGGCGTGCTTTTACGCTGCTCGATTTCCCGTTCCACATCGGCATAGCGGACAATCGGCCCGGCGATGAGCTGCGGAAACAGCGACACATAGAGCAGGAATTTGGCGAACGATTTCTGTACGCCAACCTGTCCGCGGTAGACATCAATCGTATAGGAAAGCGCCTGAAACGTATAAAAAGAGATGCCGATCGGCAGCGCAATCTGCGGCGCGGCAGCCTTGATGCCCAGCAGCAGATACACGTTTTCCAGGAGAAATCCGGTATACTTAAAGACGCCGAGACAGAGCAGGTTGAATACAACTGCCAGTGTGAGAAATTTTCGCTCCGGTCTGCAGCCGATCAGCCGGCCAAACGCCCAGTTCGCGCCCGCGACGGCGACCATCAGCAGCAGATAGATG
>CAKUJA010000101.1 GCA_934661135.1 uncultured Oscillospiraceae bacterium | reverse complement strand
GTGAAGGGGGCAAAGCGCCCCCTTCGCGTTCAATCAAGCAGTTTTTCAAGCTTGATAAGCTTGAAAAACTGGACGGGCAGCGGGGCGAAAAGACTTTTTCGACACGCTGAAGCTCCGGCAGGCGCCGGAGCTTTTTCCGGGAAAACAAGGAGAAGCATATGGACTACGCAAAAGAATCCCTACGCCTGCATGGCGAGTGGAGAGGGAAAATCGAAATTCAGACGCGGGTGCCGGTCGAGACAAAGGACGACCTGAGCCTTGCCTATACGCCCGGCGTGGCGCAGCCGTGCCTTGAAATCCAGAAGGACGTGAACAGGAGCTACGAGCTGACGCGGCGCGGCAATCTCTGCGCGGTTATTACGGACGGCTCTGCCGTCCTTGGCCTTGGCGACATCGGCCCGGAGGCCGGTATGCCGGTTATGGAGGGAAAATGCGTCCTGTTCAAGGCGTTTGGCGACGTTGACGCATTTCCGCTCTGCGTGAAAACGCATGACGTGGATGAATTCGTGAACGCCGTTGCGTTGATTTCCGGCAGCTTTGGCGGAATCAACCTCGAGGATATTTCCGCGCCGCGCTGCTTTGAAATCGAGCGGAAGCTGAAGCAGAGATGCGACATCCCGATTTTCCACGACGACCAGCACGGCACCGCAGTCATCACCCTTGCAGGACTGACGAATGCGCTGAAGGTCGTTGGCAAGAAGAAGGAAGATGTGAAGATCGTGACCTCAGGCGCGGGCGCGGCGGCGATTGCGATTGTCAAGCTGCTGCGTTCCGCTGGCTTCCGGAATGTCACGATGTGTGACCGAAAGGGCGCGATCTACAAGGGACGCGAGGGGTTGAACTGGATCAAAGAGGAGATGGCGGAGGTCACGAACCTCGATCATAAGGCGGGCAGTCTGGCTGAGATGCTGGTCGGCGCGGATGTGTTTATCGGTGTCAGCGCCCCAGGTACCGTCACGACCGAGATGGTCAGGACGATGAATCGCGATGCAATCGTGTTCGCGTGCGCAAATCCGACGCCGGAGATCTTCCCGGAAGATGCCAAGGCAGGCGGAGCCGCCGTCGTGGCGACCGGGCGGAGCGACTATCCGAACCAGATCAACAATGTGTTGGCATTCCCCGGCATCTTCCGCGGCACATTTGACGTTCGCGCAAGCGACATCAATGAGGAGATGAAAATGGCGGCTGCGCACGCGCTGGCGGAGCTTATCAGCGATGAGGAGCTGAGCGCGGACTATATCATCCCGAAAGCATTTGACCACCGCGTTGGCCCGGCAGTGGCTAAGGCGGTCGCTGCGGCAGCGAAAGCGTCCGGTGTCGCCAGACTGTAAGGTGATACGAGCTGCCGGAGCGCGCGGACGCAATTGTGCGGCCTTGCCTTGGCGGTCACATCATGCGTTTTCAGATACACCCTAGAAAATGGATATAAAACCGCCCTCCAGAACCTTCTGGAGGGCGGTCATTTTTATGCTTTGTGCAGGTTCGGCTTATTTTGCAGTCTGGCCGCGAAGCGGGTTTTTTGTGGCGGGGGATGCAGTTGGATCCTTGACATCGTACCAGGTGTTGCGGCCGTACATCAGGACAGGCGTGCCGTCATCGAGGTTTTCAAACAGGTAGCGCATGGCGTCGTCCGGCGTGTTGATGCAGCCGTGGGAGCCGTCGTTCACGTAGTAGTCGCCGCCAAAAACGGAGCGCCACGAGGAATCGTGGAAGCCGTAGACGTTGCCGATGATGCTGATCCAGTATTTGACGAAAACGCGGAAATCGGAGCCGACAAGCGTGCAGTTGGTCAGCTTGTTATGGGAGTAGTAGAGGCCGGTCGGCGTCTGATGACCATCCAGTTTTCCGGTCACAATGTTCGAATTTAACACCATTTTCCCGTTTTTGAAGAACGTTAGCTGCTGGTTATCAAAGTCCACTTCGACATAAGTCGAGCCTAATGAAAACGGTCTTCCGTTACGAAATGCAGTGAGTGGAATGTCGATGGCCGCAGATTCGCCGGACATGATTGTGTTCATAATGTCGTGGATGGCGGCCGGCTCGTCGATTTGATAGTCACAGCGCAGAAAATCAATTTCCGTCTTGCCTTTTACATAGGAATCAAAGATATAGGGGACGTTTTTGAAGGAATATTCTTTGCTCCAAGAGGAAACCAGAGTTTGCAGAGCTTCGTTAGATACCAGAAAATATTCACCTTTTTGGGTCAATTGGAGGTCAATCGGTACTTCTTCTTGTAAGATGGAGGCAGAAAGGGACAACTCATCAAAAACGGACTTCCATTTGGCGAAATTGAACAAAACACCTTCGGAAGATAGCCTGATTCCGCCGGATTGGTACTGATTTTGCAGCTTTTGAGCAGCAGAAGATGTAATCGCACCCTTTTTCACAAGGGAGTTCAGGAGTGTTTCGGTGCTGCTGCCCTTTACCTTGGAAAAGAGAGAAACGTATGTTAAAGTTGCTAAATCGCCGCGCTTGAAATTCTGCGGGAACAGGGAGGAAGTATAAAATCCGCAGGATTCCGCGAGAGACAACGCGGTTTCTGATGTGAAATCTTCAGAAGCTTCGGAATATCCGAGAGCACGCAAAATGAAAACAATATAGTCTTTTGTTCGGCAATTGGAGGAGGGGGAGAATGTCGCGGCAGAGGTGCCGCGGGTTAGGTTTTGCGCGTAGAGCCAGGCGACATAGGGGACGCCCCAGTCGGGAACATCAGAAAACGGATTTGTTGTGATTTCTTCTGAAAACTGGGTAATTGCTTCGTTTTCCGCCCCTAAAAGCCGCACTAACATGACTGCGGCTTCGAGTCGAGTGGGGGCGCGATCGAGGGCAAAATCGACACCATTTCCGCGCAAAACGCCGATTTCAGCGAGGGAAGCGGCGGCAGACTGCGGCACGATTGCGGCAGGGGACTGCGGCAGAGCCGCGGCGTCGGTTTGCGGCGCGCTCGCGGCAGAGGAGGGAGACTCGCTCTGTGCGGAGACGGCGCCGGCTTCGGGGAGGAGAAGCGCGCAGAGGAGGGTAAGCGTTAAGATAAGGGTTAGAATGCGTTTCATTTTTTTCTCTCTAAAAGCACCACATCACATGGGGATGATGTGGTGCTGTCTGCTTTCTTTCTTTTTATTTGGCAGCGATGGCTTCAATCTCGCAGAGGACGCCCTTGGGAAGGTCGCGGACGGCGACACAGCTCCGGGCAGGTTTGGAGGTGAAGTAGTTGGCATAGACCGCGTTGAAGGCGGCAAAGTCGGCCATGTCGGCGAGGAAGCAGGTGGTTTTGAACACCTTGGTCAGGTCGCTGCCGGCGGCTTCAAGGACGGCCTTGACATTGGCACAGCTCTGGTTGGCCTGCGCTTCAATGCCGGAGGGGACGTCGCCTGTGGCGGGGTTGACCGGAATCTGGCCGGAGGTGAATACAAGGCCGTTTACTTCATAGGCCTGCGAATAAGGGCCGATGGCGGCGGGGGCATTTTGGGTGTTGATGACGTTCATGGCAGAATCCTCCGATGTTTTTTCTTTATGATAGCACATGGGAGGGGGAAAGTAAATTGCTTTTCCGAGAGCTTGGAAAAGGTATTTTGGGAAACCGGATTTTTGTGAAGCCAGTTCCGTTCTCATTCAGCGGTTACGATAGTCCGGCGTGAATCGGAAAACAATCGTAACCGCGCGCTTTTTGCGCAAGTTTGGGAATAATTCTGGAGTTTTGCTGAAATCGGGCGCGCGGCGCGCATATTTCCAACCGGGCGGGCATATGATCCACCAGCAGTCACAGCTTGGAGGTGACTACATGAGAGAGGATCTTGAACGCAGAGCAGAGGAGATTGCGGTCTATCTCGTGGAGCACGTGTGCACCATCCGCGAGGCCGCAGGAAAGTTTGGCGTGTCAAAGTCGACGGTACATAAGGACCTTTCGGAGCGGCTGCCGGGGTGCAACCGGTCGCTGTGGTTACAGGTCAAACATATTTTGGAGCAGAACAAGGCCGAACGCCACATCCGTGGCGGCAACGCAACAAAGGAAAAATATCAGGTAAGGCGCGAACAAAAAGGGAAATCGGAATTGTAGACAAATTTGGACTTGCTTTTTTGGACAATATTCACTATACTAAAAGCAGCCTGATTGAAAGAGAACGACAAGAACGCTTGTAGGGATTGGCCGCTGTCCGCGCTCGCGGATTGCGGCCTTGTTTTATATACTTATTTTTTTTTAGGAAGGAAAAATATTTTTCTGAAAGTGGTTGATTCTTTGAAATTGGTGGTATATACTGAAACCAGAGCAAATATCCTGCATAAATCTGGTCAATTTTTCGGGAGGCTATACTACTATGAAATACGGACGTACCTTTAATTTTTCCGCCGGCCCGGCCATGATGCCGGAACCTGTGCTTGAGGAAATTCGCGATGAGATGATGAACTACCGCGGGAGCGGGATGTGCGTCATGGAGATGAGCCACCGCTCACCGGTGTTCCAGCAGATTATCGACGAGGCGGAGCAGGATCTACGCGATTTGATGGGCATCCCTGACAACTACAAGGTGCTGTTTATTCAGGGCGGCGCCACGTTGCAGTTCTCGATGATTCCGATGAATTTGATGAAGAACGGCAAGGCGGTTTATATTGAGACCGGCGCGTGGTCGAAAAAGGCAATCGCAGAGGCCAAGAAGGTTGGCGAGGTGATTGTCGCCGCGTCAAGCAAGGACAAGAACTATACGTATGTGCCGGACTGCTCTGACCTCGATATTCCCGAGGATACGGACTACGTCTATATCTGCGAGAACGAGACAATCCACGGCGTGACCTGGAACAAGCTGCCGAACACAAAGGGGCACGTGCTGGTGTCTGACCAGAGCTCAATGTTCCTGTCGCAGCCGTGCAACGTGAGCGACTACGGCATGATCTACGCGGGCGTGCAGAAGAACGTTGGCCCGGCCGGTATGGTGGTGTGCATCATCCGCGAGGATTTGATCCGCGACGATCTGACCGATCTGCCGATCTATCTCCAGTACAGCACACACGCGGGCGCAGGATCGATGTATAATACGCCGAACTGCTGGGCGATCTACTGCTGCGGCAAGGTGTTTAAGTATCTCAAGAGCATCGGCGGTCTGGAGGAGATGCACAAGCGGAATCTCGACAAGGCGAAGGTGTTCTATGACTTCCTCGACAGCTCGAAGATGTTCAAGGGCACCGTGGAGCCGGAGTTCCGCAGCTTGATGAACATTCCGTTTGTGACGGAGAGCAAGGAACTGGACGCGGAGGTTGTCGCGGCGACGAAGAAGGCCGGATATGACAACTTGAAGGGCCACAAGTCTGTCGGCGGTCTGCGCGCATCGATCTACAACGCGATGCCGAAGGAAGGCGTGGAAGCGCTGGCGAAGTTCCTGAAGGACTTCGAGGCGAACTATAACAAGTAACAACCCAACAGGGCGCGGCGCAGGTCGCGCCTTGTTCTACATCTATTAAATAAGGAGATTATAGTATGCGTATTCTCGTTACCGATGGAATGGACAAGCAGGCGATGGCCAAGCTGCGCGAGGCCGGACATGAGGTGGTAGAGCAGTTCTACGAGCCGGATCAGCTCGGCGCTGCGTTGCGGGAATTTGACGTGGTTGTGGTGCGCTCGAAAACAAAGGTGCGCGCAAAGCACATCGATGAGGCTGCGGGCGGCAAGCTGAAGCTCATCATCCGCGGCGGCGTCGGCGTGGACAACATCGACGTGAAGTACGCCGAGGAGCACGGCATCACTGTGAAGAACACACCGAGGGCTTCGAGCGAGTCTGTCGCGGAGCTGGCGCTGGGACATATGTTCTCCTGCGCACGGTATCTGTCGATCGCGGGTCACACGATGCGCGAGGACAAGTGGGAAAAGAAGGCATACGGCAAGGGCATTGAGCTGCGCGGCAAGACGCTCGGCATCGTCGGCTTCGGCCGGATCGGGCAGCATCTCGGCGTGATGGCGAAGGCGATCGGCATGGACGTCATCGCGTTTGATATTTTCCACATCCCAGGGATTGAGGAAAAGCTGGGCATTCCGTATGTGGAGATGGACGAGCTGCTGGCGAAGTCCGACTTCATTTCGGTGCACGCACCGGCGGTTGACGGCGGCGCGCTGATTAACGCGGAACGGATTGCGAAGATGAAGGACGGCGTGGTCATCATCAACACGTCGCGCGGCACGAACGTCGACGAGGCGGCGCTGTTGGCCGGTCTGGAGAGCGGCAAGGTGCGTGCGGCCGGCCTTGACGTGTATGCCGACGAGCCGGCGACGAACAAGGCGCTCTATTCGCACCCGATGGTTTCCTGCACGCCGCACATCGGCGCGGCGACCGTGGAGGCACAGAAGCGTATCGGCGCGGAGATCGTTGACATTATTGCAACATTTCAGGCATAAGAGGGGGACGCGTTTGGGTATTGCGCAGGAAAACTTGCAAATTATACAAAAATGATACGGTCTTTCTATGTGATATTATATAATTTCTATATATTTTTTAAGATTACCTCTTGATTTCCACCCGGTGGTGGTGTACCATAGCGATAGCATCAACGACTGGTAAATTTGGTCAAACTTTGAGGAGGAGTTAACTATGAACGCATATGTTGCAAGCGTCATTGACTACGTCAAGCAGACCCATGCCAATGAGCCGGAATTCGTCCAGACTGTGGAGGAAGTTCTGTCTTCCGTGTCCCCGATCATGGACGCGCATCCCGAATACGAGAAGGTCGACCTGCTCAAGCGCATGGTCGAGCCGGAGCGGATGTTCACGTTCCGCGTCTGCTGGATGGATGACAACGGCAACTATCATACGAACCGCGGCTGGCGCTGCCAGTTCAACGGCGCGATCGGCCCGTACAAGGGCGGCCTGCGCTTCCAGAAGAACGTGTACGAAGGCATCATCAAGTTCCTCGGCTTCGAGCAGACCTTCAAGAACTCCCTGACCGGCCTGCCCATGGGCGGCGCGAAGGGCGGCTCCGACTTCGATCCTGCCGGCAAGTCCGACGCCGAAGTTATGCGCTTCTGCCAGAGCTTCATGACCGCACTGTACCGCTACATCGGGCCGGATATCGACGTTCCCGCCGGTGATATGGGCGTTGGCGGCCGCGAGATCGGCTATCTGTTCGGCCAGTACCGCCGCCTGA
>CAKUJA010000100.1 GCA_934661135.1 uncultured Oscillospiraceae bacterium | reverse complement strand
GTATGGGTGAGACGGCGATGAGACAAAACGTGGGCGATTCGCCTCCTGCCCCTACGGCACTGGGGCTGGCGAAGGTTCACCCCAGCTAGCCCCAGATTACAGCTGCCAACCCTCGGCTTCTTTTTGCAGCGCTACCATTCGAGCGAATTGGCCGCCAGATGCTTTTAGCTGCGCAGGCGATCCTTGTTCGGCTACTTGGCCGTCTTTGAGGACCACTACTTTGTCGGCGGCTTCGACCGTACGCATGCGATGCGCGATCACGATGACCGTTTTGTCTGCTAGCAGCCTTGAGAGGGCTGATTGCACCTTGGTTTCGTTCTCCACGTCAAGCGAGGCCGTCGCCTCGTCGAGCAGCACGATGGGCGCGTTCTTCAACAGCGCGCGGGCGATCGAGATCCGCTGGCGCTCGCCGCCGGAGAGTTTGGAGCCGTTCTCGCCGATCTTCGTGTCATACCCCTGTGGCATGCGGCTGACGAACTCGTCGCAGTTCGCGGCGCGCGCAGCGGCAAGCACCTCGGCGTCGGTGGCGTCGCGGCGGCCGAGGCGGATGTTGCCCATCACCGTGTCGTCGAACAGCAGCACGTCCTGGAACACGATGGCATAATCGCGCAGCAGCGTTTCGGGGTCCACCGTGGACACGTCGACGCCGCCCACGCGCACCGTGCCGCCCGTGGCGTCCCAGAACCGCGCGGCCAGGCGCGCGCAGGTGGACTTGCCCGAGCCCGACGGCCCCACCAGCGCCGTCACCTGGCCTTCCCGCGCCGTGAAGCTCACGTCGGCCAGCACGCGCTCCCCTGCTCGCCCGTCGTCGCCGGCGCCGTAGGAGAACGCCACGTGGTCGAACTCGATGTCGTGGCCCGCCGGCGCGAACTCGGTCGCGCCCGAGGCCATGGGCTCCTCCATGATCGAGCGCATGCGCGCCGCCGACGTCTCGGAGGCGAACAGCTCGCTGACCAGCGCGAGCGCCTGGTCGAACGGGGCGTAGATGCGCGAGATCATCAGCAGGTAGGCAAACATGACCATGAAGTCGATCTGGCCTGCGGCGATAAGGGCCGCGCCCGCAATGAGCGTGGTGGCGATGCCCAGGCGCAAGATCGCGTAGGCCGTGTTCACCAGCAGGCCGTTAATCAGCTCGCCCTTCGCGCATTCGCGCTCGGTGGCGTCGATCGTGGCGTTCAAGCCCGCCAGGTAGTGCCGCTCCTGATTGGTGGCGCGGATCTCGCGCACGCAGTCGAGCGTCTCCTGGATGCCTTGCGTCACCTTCAGCTTCGCCATCCTATTGCGCTCAAACACCGGCTTCATCGGCTTGCGCGTGGCGAACAGCAGGGCAAAAGCCACCGGAACGCTCCAAAACGCCGCGATCGAAAGCTGCCAGCAGAAGAACAGCGAGCCCACGAACACGATGGACGTCGAGATCACGGCGCCCCACAGCTCGCCGAGCACATGGCTGTAGGCGTGCTCCATGACCTGCACGTCGCCCATGATGGTTTCGGTCAAATCGGCCAGATCGCGCCGCCCGAAGAACGAAAGCGGCAGTTTGCGCAGGCGCTCGGCGATCTCGATGCGCTGATTGCCGCATTCCTCGTAGTAAATGCAGTAGGAGTAGTAATACTGCTGCCAATTGGACAGCAGCAGCGCCGCGAAGAACACCGCAAGCCCTATGGCGAACGGCGCCGCGGCAGGCAGGTCGGCGCCTTCGATCAGGTGCTTCACGAACCCGTCCATCACCAGGAACAGAAACGCCATGCCGGCCATGGTGACCAGGTTCGTGACGCACGTCCAGAACACGCCGCGCTTCACGCCGGACATGCCCTTGTCGGAAAGGAAGTACTTCTTCTTAAACGAGGCGAACATCATGCCTCACCTCCCTTCGTGGCGGCCGCTTCCGTCTGCGCGCCCGCGATCTTCCAGCTTACGGCCTGCTCGTAGTCAGCCCACATGGATGCGTACAGCCCGCCAGCTTCGACCAGCTCGGCATGCGTGCCGCGCTCGGCCACGCGACCCTGGTCGAGCACCACGATCTGGTCGGCGCCCACCACCGTCGAGAGCCGGTGGGCGATCATGATCACCGTGCGGTTCTCGGCCAGCTTCGCGAAGGCGCGCTGGATGAGGGCCTCGTTCTCGGGGTCAGCGAACGCCGTGGCCTCGTCGAGCACCACGATGGGCGCGTCCTTGAGGATCGCCCGGGCAAGGGCTACGCGTTGCACTTCGCCGCCCGACAAATACGCCCCGCCGGCGCCTAGGTGCGTGTCGACGCCCTGCGGCAGCTTCGCCACGATGTCGTCGCATTGCGCGGCGTGCAGCGCTGCCAGCACCTGCTCACGCGTGGCATCGGGCCTGGCTGCGCGCACGTTTTCCTCAAGCGTTCGGCTGAACAGCTGGTTGGTTTGGAAGACGAACGCGATCTTGTCCATGAGCTCGTGCGGGGCGGCGTCGCGCACGTCCACGCCGCCGACGAGCACGCGTCCGGCGGTTGCGTCCCAAAAGCGCGGTATCAGGCTTGCGCACGTCGACTTGCCGCCGCCCGACGGACCCACGAGCGCGAGGGTCGTGCCCGCAGGGACTTCGAAACTCACGTCGTCAAGCGCGTTGGTTTCGGCGCCTTCGTAGGCGAACGACACGTGCTCGAAGCGCACGTCGCCGCCTTCGATGGGACGCGGGTTCGCGGGAATCTCGAGCGGCTTCGCCTCCAGGATCGCGCGCACGCGGCCGAGGGAATCGCCCGCCATCTGCGACGCTTCGCTCATGAACATGAGCTTCGCCATGGCCGTGGGGATGATCGCCGAGAAGATGGCGTAGAAGGCGAAGTCAGCTACGAAGCTTGGGAAGTCC
The DNA here is from genome assembly GCA_934661135.1 of uncultured Oscillospiraceae bacterium. Lineage (GTDB taxonomy): Bacteria > Bacillota > Clostridia > Oscillospirales > Oscillospiraceae > CAG-170. The sequence goes on along the minus strand of CAKUJA010000100.1, from coordinate 4,405 downwards.
GTTTCGCCCGGCGCCAGGATAAGCGCCACGGGAAGCAGGAAAACCACCAAGCCGTTGAGCACCGACAGCTGAAGAACCTGCGGCTTTCGGCAGAACGTGCCCGCGTAGTCCTGCGCCATGTGCGCGTAGTCGGCGATGGCGTCGTGGAACGCTTTGAAGGAATGCACCGTTTGCTGAAACACCTTCACCACGGGGATGCCGCGCACGTATTCGGTGCCGGTTTCGTTCATGCGCACAAGCGCACCCATGTAGCTTTTCATGAACTCCATACCCTTGCCGGACATCATGGTCATGAGACAGCAGACCGAGATCACGACCGCGACCAGGCACGCAAGACCAAGGCGCCAATCGAAGGCGAACAGCAGCGCGAGCATGCCGACCACCATGGCGATCGAGCCCGCCGCGTCGGGCAGCACGTGCGCGAGCAGCGATTCGGTGCTGGCGGCGCAGCCGTCGATCACGCGGCGCAGCTCGCCGGTTGCGTGCGTGTCGAAGTAACCGAGTGGCAAGCGCATGAGGTGCTCAGTGCTTTGCTTGCGCATGTTCGACGCCGTGCGGAACGCGGCCAGGTGTGTGCACATAAGCGCGAGGAAATAGGCTGCGATCGAGGCGACCGCGCCGCCGATGGCCCACCAGCCGTACGCGGCGATGCCTAGCGCGGCCTGCCAATTCGGCGCGGCTTCGATAAGGTCGCGCGCGACAAGCCAAATGCACACGTAGGGCACGAAGCCGAACAGCTGCGACACGGCGCTGAGCGCCAGGCCGAGGTATGTGAGCGGTTTTCTGCTGCCCGCGAAGTCGAGGAGCTGGGAGATGTCGTTGCGTTTGGAGGCTGCTGGCGGGTCGGCGGCGGCTTCGTCGGCGGTTTGGCGAAGTGTTGGGCGGGGTTCCTCTTCGGCCATAGTTATTCCTTCCCTATTTGGGGCTTTTGCGCGGCGCGTTTTTGGGCGTTTTGCCGGCACGTAATGCCTCTTGTTAGTTACCTTTGCGTAACTTATCATGCAAGGAAGTCTTGGCAAACATTCCTGCTGAGCGCGTACACGAAACCGAAACAATGAGAGACGAATCCGAATGACCGATGCTTCCGCCTACAACGCCATCCCACGCGCGGTTCGCTCGCTTTACGAGCCGCAGCTCGAGCAGTTCGGGATCGTCATCCGCCGCAACGGCGAAGGGTGGTCGGGCACGGGCCGGAGCGCGTGGGCCCGCGGGTCGGCATGGGGCATGCCCGTTGGGGATTTCTGCATCGTGTTCAGCCACGATGTGTATATGGAGCACGATATGGCGCTGGTCGAGTCGCCCGAGAGCGCGTATGCGTGCGTGTGCATGGTGTCGGAGGATTCCAAGGCCACCATGCCTCGGATGATCGACCGGCCGCGGGCGCTGCTCGACGGGTCGCTGTACTCGTTCGTGCAGCCTGCGGGCTCGTTCTCCGGCACGCTGCGCCGGGGAGGCCTGTATTCGTCGCGCTGCATCTGCTTTCTGCCGCAGTATTTCGAAGAGCTCGATCGGCGCTGGCCGGGCGCGTTCTCGGACATGTTCGAGCGGTTCGGGGGCACGTGGGGCGAGGCGCAATCGCGCATCATCATGTCAGCGTTGCTGGGGACCGGGCCGCAATACCGGCCGGGTTCGGCGCTGCTTATCCAGGCGCGCGTCGAGCAGATGGTGGCCGCGCTGGCCGCATCGTGCGCCGGCGACGATACCGCACGTTGCGGCGGTTCGGCGCATAAGCGGTCGGGGCTTGCCCTTGAGGCGCAGGCCGCCATCGAGCGCATGCTCGACGAGGGACGCGCTCCCAGCCTGGACAAGCTTGCGAGCATGCTGTTCGTGAGCCGCTCGCACCTGTGCTCGGCGTTCTCGCGCGAGACGGGGCAAAGCATCGGGCGATACGCCAAAGCACGCCGAATCGAGCGCGCGAAGTCCCTGCTTGCAAGCGGCAATTCAGTCGCCTACGTGGCCGCACGCCTAGGTTGGCCGCAGTCCTCGGCTTTCTCACAAGCATTCAAACAGGCAACCGGAACCTCCCCCACCGAATGGCGGGATGCGAGCGAGAGGTGATTGGAAGGAGGGCGGCAAAAAAAAATCAAGGAGCCACCTAGCTGCAACCGGCAAGGTCGAGCCCCTACCACCTAATCGCAGTTGATCGTCCCCTGCAGCGCCAAATACGCATCAGCAAGTATGCAACCATGATCGAAGGCGAATCCTTCAGCACGGGTCACGCTTGCCTTGCACGACCCGAACATGCGAGGCGATACCGAGAACTCAACAAGCAACTCGTCTTCTGCTGCGGTTGCAGTCAAGCGGTACGTCCCCGTTTGATCGATCTCGCTCAGCGACAAGCTGAACCATTCTGTGTCGGCCGCATCGTCGCCGGCACACGCCTGCGCGCTCTTGTCGACAACGCCCAGATACGCTTCGGACGCGGTCCATGCACGGGGATCACGGCCCGGCGTGCTGTACAAACCGAACTGCTCCAAGGAAACATCGACCAGTCCCGTTTCCTCCTGAAGCTCGCGAACGGCAGCCTGATCGGCGTCTTCCCCTGGCTCGACGAACCCACCGGGGAAAGCCCAGCAGCCCAAAAACGGATGCCCGCCGCGGCGGATCAGCAGAACCTCCCATTCGCCTTCGGGGCCACCAACAGGACGGAACACCGCCATGTCCGCTGTCAACGAGGGCTTCGGATAATCCTTCTGCTTGTATTCCGCAAGGAACTGGGCCTCGGTCAAGCCGTTCGCGTCGACATTCTCCATTCTTGCCTCCTTCGCTCAACGTTTTGATCATCGCACGCCTGCAGCACGGCTGCAAGAAAAGGAGCACGGACGTTTCAACCTGCTGACCAACCTGTCTGTAACCAAACGAAAAGGCACCGCAAACGCGATGCCTTGTGCTTCGATCCCATGCTTGGCGAGAACCAAGCCGTATGACGACCTTGCCGCTATTTCGACAAAGCCTCTGAATCCATGAACTCCTTCAGGCGGGTGACGGTGTCCTTGGACAGCGCGTGTTCCATCTTGTGAGCCTCTTCGGCGGCAACCTCGGGCTTGATGCCAAGCTTCTCGACAAGGAACGCCTGAACAGCCTGGTAGCGATCCTGCAGACGCTTGCCGTTGATCTTACCTTTGTGAGTAAGCTGGATGGGGGCGTAACGCATGCGCGTGATGTAGCCCTCCTCCTCGAGAACAGTCAGCGCCTTGTTCACGCTGGGCTTGCTAACGCCCAAAGCCGTTGCAACGTCAACAGAACGGACCATGCCCGTACCGTTATCCAACTCATAAATAGCGCGCAGGTAATCTTCCTCGCTGCTTGTTGCCATGTTTCAACCTCTTCTTTCAAAACCAGCAACACGTAATTGACCTGCGGTTTCCCCCAAAAACCGCAACACCACAACCGTTATTTCACGACTGCGGCGTTAGTCGAATATGTTATCACAAGAATCTATAAGCCCCGAAGGAATCGCTCCCACCAGGCGCGAGAGGCGATACCTGTCTTTGAAAGGGCGTCGATCATCTTTTCCTGCTCGTCTGGCGAAAGATGACTGAACTCGTCCTTCATACGCTGTTGCATTTCCATGGGGTTGCGCCTCATCTGTGACATGGCGTCGATGGCATCCGCCGAGGAAACGCTGCCCAACATCTGGCTAAGCGCGTCGCCCATGCCCTCGGGAAGAGAAGACGGATCAAGGCCCATCGAACGCAGCGCGTTACTCATCTCGAAACCGGCGGCGCCCATGGTCGGAATCGGCGACTTAGCAGCGGCAGCAGGCGAAGGGGCCGCCTTTTCCGGACGCGGGAAGTCAAGCTTGTACAGCTCTTCCAAGAAAGCGTCGAATTCGCGCGGAGCGTCGCTTCCGCCCTTCGATGCCACACTGAAGACATCTTCCTTGAACACCGTGTTCAGCGACCAGCGCATCGAGCCGGGAGCAGACGCATCACCGTACTTCTCTTCCCACGAGAACACGCCCAAAGCGTCAAGCGCATCCTTGAAGCGCTGCGCCGTTTCCTGCGGCACCATGCGCGTAAACTGCGACGACGGGTTCGACGAGCTGCCCTTTTCGACATGCAGCTCGTACTCTTCGCCAACGCGCTTCATACGGAAGAGCTTGCGTCCCAAGCGATCCTGAACCAACGTGAACGAGATGCTCTGGAACGGTGGATTGCGTCGTGCGGGTGTTTCTTCGGCCATGTGGCGCTCCTTGAATAATCAAAGCGCCGGGCACCCAGTAGGCGTCCGGCGCATTATACATAGATGAGACGCAGTCTAGCAGATCTTGACAACCCAGCCGGCAGGACCCTCGATCTTGCCGCTTTGGATGGCGGTAAGGGTTTCGCGCAGCTTCTTCATGACGGGGCCGGAGGTAACGGCACCGTCGGGGAACTCGACGTCGACGCCTTCGCCCTCGATG
>CAKUJA010000099.1 GCA_934661135.1 uncultured Oscillospiraceae bacterium | reverse complement strand
CCATAAAGATGACCCGGTCGGCCACATCGCGCGCAAACTCCATCTCATGCGTCACAATAATCATCGTCATGTGCTGCTCGGCAAGCGAGCGAATGACCCGCAGCACCTCGCCGGTCAGCTCCGGGTCGAGCGCCGACGTCGGCTCGTCGAAGCAGAGAATGTCCGGCCGCAGCGCCAGCGCCCGCGCAATCGCTATGCGCTGCTGCTGTCCGCCGGAGAGCTGGTGCGGATAGAGATTCATCTTTTCCTTCAGCCCCACCTGCGTCAGCAGCTCCTCCGCGCGCGTTTCAATCTCCGCGTAAATCTCATGCTTGCGCTGCTTGTAGTCCGGCTGTTCCTTGGCCAGCAGCTCGCTGGCCAGCATCACATTTTTCTTCGCCGTATACTGCGGAAACAGGTTAAAATTTTGAAATACCAGTCCAAAATGCAGCCGCTTGCGCCGAATCTGGCTTTCCTTCTGTGTGTTGAGATCCGCCGCATCAAAGAGCGTCTGCCCGGCCACCGTGATCGTCCCGGCGTCCGGCACGGTCAGAAAATTCAAGCAGCGCAGCAGCGTCGTCTTGCCGGAGCCGGACGAGCCGATAATCGCCACCGACTCACCTTCCTCCAGCGAAAAATCAATGCCCCGGAGCACCTGAGTATTCTTGCCGAAGGACTTTTCCAGTCCTTTTACCTCCAACATCGCCATACCCAATCCTCCTTACGCCTTGAAATAGTCGAGCTTCTTCTCCACGCGGCCGAGCACCAGCGTCAGCACCCCGGAGAAAATCAGATAGTAGACGCCCGTGAAAAACAGCGGCCAGATCGCGCCCGAAATACCGTGGCTGCCCTTCATAAACGCCTGCCCTGCCCAGATAACCTCCTGCAGCGCAATAATCCGCGCCAGCGACGTGTCCTTGACCAGCGTGATAATTTCGTTGGACATCGGCGGCACAATGCGCTTAACCATTTGCAGCAGCGTCACCTTGAAGAAAATCTGCGTCTTTGTCATCCCGAGCACCTGCCCGGCCTCCTGCTGCCCCTTTGGGACGCCCTGAATGCCGCCGCGGTAGATCTCGGAAAAATAGCAGGCGTAGTTGAACACGAATGCAATCGCCGACGCAAGGAAACGCCCACTCTCGCCGCTGCCCCAGATGTTCTTTCCGAGCACCAGTCCCGGGAAATAGTAGAGAATCAGCAGTTGCAGCATCAGCGGCGACCCGCGGATAATCCAGATCACCAGCCGTGTCAGCAGCCGGATCGGCTTAAAATCCACCATCCACCAGAGCTGGAATCGCTGCCACGCCGACAGATTTTCTGTCGGAATTCCGTTTTTCGTCACGTATGGCCGCAAAAAGGCAAACGGCGCCCAGTTGCTCATCGAGCCGAACGAAATCATCAATCCCAGCGGAATTGCGCCGATCAGCGTGACGGCAAAGAGCTTGAGCGTCTGTAAAAAGCCAACGTTCAGCGCTTGCAGAACGATGGGAAACTGTTCCGAAAAAGTCATAGGGTTCTACCGCCTGTTCTATGTAGTCTTGGCTATTCTATCATAAGGAGGAACGGGACGCAAATGGAAAAGACGCAGCGATTTCCCCGGCAGAATCTACCGAGGAAATCCGGAAATTTAGGGAAGCTCTGATTAAATCATCGATTGTGGACGGCGAAAGATTTTTCGTCAAGACAAGGTTCGGAAAATGGCGGAATACTTTTTGTATTTCCTATGTTTCGAACCGCAGGATTGGCGGAAAAGATCCGCCGTCCGCGGTCGGGGATTTATTCAGAGGTTCCTTGGTTTCTTGGGCGGCACCGCATGATTCGGCAAGCAGCTTCGCCGAAACACGCTGCCGCAATCACGCAGTGCTGCTCTACCAATTACTGTACGATCAGCGCCGCTTGAATGCCGTAGGTCTCGGCGCAGGCCTGCATGGAGCCATCGGCATACGCGGTCTTGAAGAACTCATTCAGCGCATCGGCCAGATCCGAACCCTGCCGGAAACCGACGCCATACTGCTCGCCTTCCTCCGCGTTCAGGCTGATCGTGTAGCTGAGGTTCGCATAGCCTGTGCCTTCGCCGACCATGGCGCCCGCCATCAGCGAGTCGATGACCGCCGCGTCCGACGTGCCGGCCGCAACCTCCATCAGCGCTGTTGCCTGATCCTTCACCTCAGTGAAGCTGTACCCGAGCTTTTCCACCTCGGCCATACCGGCGGAACCGGCCTCAACCGCGAAGCTCAAATCCTTGCAGGCTTCCACATCGGTGTACGCACCGGCCTTGTCCGACGGGACAATCACAACCTGCGAGTTGTTGCAATAGGCGTTGGAGCAGGCCATCGCGCTCGTAACCTCGTCGGTCAGCGTCATGCCGTTCCACACGCAGTCAATTGCCTTGCTGCCAATCTCCAGAATTTTGCTGTCCCAATCAATCTCGACGAATTCCACCGAAACGCCAAGGCTCTCAGCGAAGGCCTTTGCCATGTCGGCGTCAAAGCCGATCCATTCGCCGTTTTCATCCTGATAATCCATCGGTGCAAAGTCGGTGATGCCAACGACCAGCGTCCCCTTGCTCTGCACATAGGCCAGATCGCTGTCAGCGCTAACATCTTCCGCCGACTCGGTGTTCTCGGTCGGCTGGGTATCCTCCGTCTGGTCGGGAGTACCTTCCGTCTGTGCCGCGTCGCTGGACGTGTCCGCCGTGTCATTCTTGGCTGCGCAGGCAACCATCGAACATACCATCAGTACCGCAAGCAGCATTGCAATCCACTTTTTCATGTTTTGTTCCTCCATTTTCCGTCGCGGCTCTCCGCCGCTCTGTTTTGTTATCGTGGTAATACTTTACCATGCTGATGCGATAATGTAAAGAAGCAATACTGCCCCAACTTTTCCGCCTTCACCTGCCTGAACTTGTGTAAGCTGCACAAATCCACGGCATACTACCCGCCGTAGGCAACTGTGCGGTTTCTTTTTATTCTCCTCCGCGCCCCCAAAAACGTTTTTTTGAACCCATTCTTTTCTTTCTCTACCGGAAAGAAAAGAGTGGTTTTTTGCCAAGCAGGTGCTCTGTCCGCCCAATTTGCGCCCCCATTCTTTTCCTTTTCTGAAGGAGAAACGGAAACAGGATCAAAATCTTCCTCTCTCCGAATAGAGAAAGCAAAGAATGGTTTCACGAATCTTTCTTCCCATACTTCTCCCGAATCCTTGCCGTCTCATCTTCCACCGGCTTTGTAATCCCGGTGCGCCGCTTCTTGTGCAGTCCGCCCGCCATGCGTTCTTCGCTGTGCAGCAGCGCCGCGCGGAACAGCGCGCCCTCGCCAAACTTTTCCCGCAGTGCGTCGACCGCCGTATCAAGTTTTTCCTGCCGCGCATAGTCCGCCGCATCAAATAAGCTGCACTGCCGCTGCCTGCCGTCCGCCAGCCGCGTAACCTGTACGCCGATCTGTCGCAGCGGCGTTTTTCCGTCCCACATCTGGTCAAATAGCTCGCACGCCGCCTGATAGAGCTCCCCGGTCACATTGCTGGCCGCCCCCAGAAGCATCTGGTGTGACCATGTCTCAAACTGGCTCGTCCGTAGTTGCACCGCCACACACCGCCCGGCCTGCCCATCGCGCCGCAGCCGCATCCCAACCGTCTCGCAGAGCGACAGCAACACCTGACAGGCATACGCCCGGTCGGTCACATCGCGGCTTGTCGTCACTGCGTTGCCATATCCCTTGTTTGCCGCCGGCTGCGCCTGCAAAAATGCGTCGCCGCGCCCGTTGGCATACTGCCAGAGCGTCTGTCCCTGCTTTCCGAGCACCTTCGTAAGAAAGATCGGGTCGGCGTTCGCCAGCGCGCCAATCGTATCGATTCCAAACCGGTGCAGCTTCCGTTCTGTCGCCGCCCCGAGCATAAAAAGCTCCCGTGTCGGCAGCGGCCAGAGCTTTTCCTCCAGCTCCGCGGGGAACAGCGTGTGCACCTTGTCCGGCTTTTCAAAGTCGCCTGCCATCTTTGCCAGCAGCTTGTTGCAGGAAATGCCGACATTCACCGTAAACCCCAGTTCCCGGTGAATGCGCTCCTTCAGCCAGTTCGCCGCCAGCACAGGCGCACCGTAGAGCCGCTCCGTGCCGGTCATGTCGACCCACGCTTCGTCAATCGAATATTGCTCCACCACCGGCGAAACCTCGCGCAGCAGCGCGATCATCCGCTGCGACGCAGCGACATAGAGATCATAATCCGGCTCCGCCACCACCAGATTTGGACATTTATCCCGCGCCATTCCCAGTGGTTCGCCGGTTTTCACACCGAATTTTTTCGCCGGGATGCTTTTGGCCAGCACAATGCTCGTCCGGCTGTTTTTCCGGTTCGCAATCACCGCCGGAATCTCGCGCAGATCCATCTTTTCCCCGCAGGCCATGCAGCGGTACGCCGCCGTCCACGACAAAAACGCGCTGTTGACGTCGATATGGAAGATCACCCGCTCCGCCATTTCAATACAGCTCCTTCGTCAGCGTCCATCGGTGCGTCGCGACGGTATAGCGCAGCTCATAGAGCTTCTCCCGCCCCTCGGTTTCCGCCTTGCAGAGGAACACAAACGCCTCCAACCCCACATATTCCACGCGCCGTCCATCTAAAATTTCCGCCACGTGTACGGTATGCAGCCTGTGCGAACAGTCCTCAAATCGAAAGCGCAGCGGCTTCATGCCGCCCTGCGTGTCACACGCCGCCAATACCTGCACAGGCAAATTCCGCATCAGCATCGCCGCGCCCCTCCATTTCTTCAAACGTTTGTTTTATTATATCATTTTTCTCTCCGTCTGACAACCCCCATATCTTGTAGTTTCCCTTCCAAATCCCACCGTTTATTCGGCTTGACAGATATGCTATAATATAATATACACAGTTTATTTGCCGGAAGGAGGTGCGGGATGGCGGGAACCGGCGTGAAGATCGTGGCCAAAAACCAGAAAGCGTACCACGAATATTTCATCGAAGAAAAATTCGAGGCCGGGATTGAGCTGTCCGGCACCGAAGTCAAATCCATCCGTCTCGGCACGCTCAGTCTGAAAGAAGCTTGGTGCCAGATCAAAGACGGCCAGCTCTATATCCGGCAGATGCACATCGCGCCCTACGAGCAGGGCAATATTTTTAATAAGGATCCGCTGCGTCCCCGCCGCCTGCTGATGCACAAGCGCGAAATCATGCGTCTGTTCGGCAAAGTCAAGCAAGACGGCTACGCACTGGTTCCCCTGTCGGTCTATTTCCGCGGCTCGCTGGTCAAGGTTGAAATTGCGCTTGCCAAGGGCAAAAAGCTCTATGACAAGCGCGACGATGCAGCCAAGAAAGACGCCAAACGGCAGATCGACCGGGCAATGAAAGGACGGTAACCACCCATGGCAAATCCTATTATGACGCTCACGATGGCGAACGGCAAAAAGATCGTTGCCGAGCTATATCCTGAAAAGGCTCCGCAGAGCGTCTATAACTTCATCTCCCTTGCCAACAAAGGCTTCTACGACGGCCTGATTTTCCACCGCGTCATCCCCGGCTTTATGATTCAGGGCGGCTGCCCGGACGGTACCGGCATGGGCGGCCCCGGCTACTGCATCAAGGGCGAATTCCTGTTCAACGGTGTAAAAAACGACCTCAAGCATAAGCGCGGCGTGCTCTCCATGGCGCGCTCCAGCTCACCGAACTCGGCAGGCAGCCAGTTCTTCATCATGCACGAGGACGCCAAACACCTCGACGGCCAGTATGCCGCGTTCGGCAAGGTGACCGAGGGCATGGACGTGGTCGACGCCATTGCCAACACCAAGACCGGCCCGGCTGACCGCCCCATCGCGGAGCAGAAAATCGCCACCATCCGCGTCGACACACAGGGACAGACCTATCCCGAGCCTGAAAAGCTCGCGGATCCCTACGGTCGCTTCTGATGATTGCGATCATTACCGGCGCTTCCGCCGGCCTTGGCGCGGAGTTCTCACACCAGATTGCGGCGCAGTTCCCCGAAATTGACACGTTCTGGCTCATCGCGCGTCGCGTCGGCAAGCTCGAAGATCTCGCGCAGACCATTCCAAACAAGCAGGTCGTCTGTCTCGGTCTTGACCTCTGCGACACACGCAGCTTCAAGTCCTTTGCCGACTATCTGGCTGAGCAGCACCCGCGCGTCGGCCTTCTGGTCAACAACGCAGGCTGCGGCGCACTTGGAAACCTCGGCGAGGTTTCCAATGACTCGCAGGCGCGGATGTGCGACCTCAATATCCGCGCGCTGACGCTGATGACCAATACGGTTCTGCCATACATGGCGCCCGGCAGTCACATTCTCAATGTCTCGTCGATCGCTGCCTTCTGTCCGAATCCCCGCATGACGGTCTATTCGGCTAGCAAGGCCTATGTTTCGGCGTTCACCGGCGGTATGGCCGACGAACTGCGTCCCAAAGGCATTTCGGTCACCGCCGTTTGTCCGGGGCCGATGCAGACCGAATTTCTGGACGTCGCCGGCATCACCGGCAACTCCAAAACCTTCGACACGCTCCCCTACTGCGACCCCAAGCAGGTCGTCGCCGGAGCGCTCCGCGCCGCCAAACGCGGCCAGACATTCTACACGCCGAAGGCCTTTTACAAGTTCTATCGCTTTGTGACAAAGCTTTTGCCGATGAAGTGGATGATCCGAGCAACAAGGACATAATCTACATTGTATTCCAGCGCGGCGATTTTTCGCCGCTTCCCATGGGGCTGCACTGGTTTCGACGGGGGCAGTGAGGCTGGATAAGCGGGCGGAGGCGCCTGGCCTCCATAAAACGGGCAATTTTCTTAAATTAACTGACAACAATACTGTTGCTCTGGCTGCCTAATTAGGCGCCCATCCTCCCCGGAAGGACCACGAGCCGGGCTAGGGTGTGATCTGAGTGGTGACCGTGCGGCGGGAAAGAGTTGACTCGCCCATGCATAATGACTCTACCAAGGCCGTGAGCGTGTCTGTTCGCGCGCGGCCGAGGGAATGCAAATAACAAACTGCGCCCGGAGAAAGTCCAGTCAAGTTGTTTTCGGACAGGGGTTCGATTCCCCTCAGCTCCACCATAAAAGGACTCTTATCTTGATAAAATGGTTATCAAGATAAGAGTCCTTTTTGTTGTGTTTTCTATAAAAACAAGTCAATATCAGAACATTTTAAGCATCTTCGCCTGTTCCGGCTTTTCCGCCGGGGCGGGCTTTTTTGTTTTCGGGGAAAACGCCTTTTTGATGCGTTTCATTTTATGGGGATTCGTTTTATTTTAGTGATGTTCGTTGAGCGAATTGTGCTATGC
>CAKUJA010000098.1 GCA_934661135.1 uncultured Oscillospiraceae bacterium | reverse complement strand
GCCTCGGCGGGATTCTGAAGGGACAGTTCGAACTGTTCTATCAGCTGATCGGGAAAAACGGGATGCTGTATTCCACGACGGATATTCTGGATACCTACGTTTATCGGAGCCTGACGGTGAACTTTGACATTGGCATGGGTTCTGCGGCAGGCGTATATCAATCGGTATTTGGTCTGCTGCTGGTGGTGACGGTAAACGCCATCGTGCGCAAAATCAATGACGAGTACGCCCTGTTCTGAGCGTCTGGAAAGGAGAAGGCAAGATGGCCGGAATCAAACCTGATAAAGGGACGCGTTCCTTTAATATCATTGGCTATGCGCTGCTGACTGTGCTGACGCTGATCTGTCTTTTGCCCTTCTGGCTGATGATTACGGGTTCTCTGTCCAGCGAGGCGTCCATCATCCGCAATGGCTTTTCTCTTTGGCCCAGAGAATTTAGTCTGGCGGCTTATCAGACTATTTTCCGCGGCTTTCGGAAGATTGCCCGGGCCTACGGCGTTACCATTAGCGTCACGGCGATCGGTACGCTGATGGCTATGACGCTTACCACGATGGCGGGCTACGTCCTTACCCGGCAGGATTTCCGCTACCGCAACAAGATTTCTTTTTTCATCTATTTTACTACGCTTTTCAGCGGCGGCGTTATCCCGGTTTATATTCTGATCGTCCGCTATCTGGAGTTGAAGGATACGCTGCTGGTGCTGATCCTGCCCAGCCTGCTTTCTCCGTGGTACATCATGCTGATGCGCACCTTCATGCGCTCCATTCCTTCGGCACTGGTCGAAGCGGCTAAGATCGACGGCGCGGGAGATTTTACCATTTATACCCGCGTAATCCTTCCCCTGAGCAAGACGGCTTTGGCTACGGTGGGTCTGTTCATTGCCCTGGGATATTGGAACGATTGGTATCTGGCCAGCCTGTATATCAACGATGAGGCGCTTTATCCCCTGCAATATCTGCTGTACCAGATGCTTTCCAGCGCCGAATTTTTGAAGAATGCAGCGTCCGCCGGTTTCAGTGGGGTACGGGTACAGGCCCCTACCGAAACCATGAAATTGGCCACCGCAGTGGTGGTGATCGGCCCGATCATCCTACTGTACCCCTTTGTGCAGAAGTATTTTATCAAGGGCGTCATGATCGGCTCTGTCAAGGGCTGACCTGTGGATTCGGCTTTCGGCGGTTCGAGTACCGCAAGCGCTATACACTATTGAAGGAGGTTTCACCCATGAAAAAGATTCTGTCCCTGATCCTCTCTGTCTGCCTGCTGGCATCGCTGGTCTGCCTGCCCGCCATGGCGGAAGAAAACCCCTTTGCCGAACCGGTAGAACTGGTCTGGTACGCCATCGGCACCGGCCCCTCCGACGGCGAAATGGTCATGGAAGCTTTCAATAAGCTCCTCAAGGAAAAGTACAATACGACGATCAAGCTCAACTATACTGGTTGGGATGATTGGGAGAACAAGTACAATCTGCTTCTGACCTCCGGCGAAAAGATCGATCTGGTGTATGTGAACGCCACGCTGTACAATCGTTACGCCCCCGCCGGTGCGTTCATGGATCTGACGGAAATGTTCCCCGAACTGATGCCTCAGACCTACTCCTTCTTTAACGACGACGCGCTGAAGGAAATCTCCGTGGATGGTAAGGTCTACGCGGTGCCGCTGTCTGTGCATGGCTACATCCCCTACGGCGTGTTCTATCGCAAGGATCTGGCAGACAAGTATGGCTGCGCCCCCATCACCGATCAGGCGACCTTCGAGGCCTATATGGACGCCATCGTGGCCAACGAGCCCGATATGATCCCCTACAACGGCAATCCTGAAGACGCTTTCCGGTATATGTTCCGCGCTACCTATGGCTTCGAAACGATCTCCGGCAGCACCTCCTCCATCATTGTGATGGGCGATATCAACGACTACAAGAGCGTTGTGGCTTACCCCATGACTGATGAATACGTGGAATGGGCCAAGCGTATGAAGGACTATGCGAACCGCGGCTACTGGAGCAGCAACTGCCTGAGCGCCACGCTGGGCACCTGGGACAATGTGCAGGTCGGCACCTCCGCGATTTCTGTGGAGAACCCCGAGGGCGTTGCTTCTCTGGTGACGACCATTTCTTCTCTGAACCCCGATTTCGACTTTGATTACTGGTCCTTCACCACGCTGACCGGTTACTCCGTGCCCAACCCCGTGCTGCAGGATGGCTTCGCCGTGCCCCAGAGCGCGCCCAACGCCGAACGCAGCCTGCGCATTCTGGAAGCGATCAAGACCGATTCCGAACTGTACGACCTGTATATGTACGGCATTCAGGGCTATCACTACGACCTGACCGAAGAAGGCCAGCTGGTAACGCCTTCCGCTTCTCAGGATCCTTCCGTGGTCACTGGTTATGACCCCGCCGGCGCTGGCTGGGGAATGCGCGTGGAGAACCTGATGCGTTCCAACGTGACCCAGTGGGCCGGTCTGGAACCCCTGATGGAAAAGATCCGCAGCATCTCTGTTCCCAACCGTTATGGCGCTATCGCGCTGGACTATGCGCCCGTGCAGGCGGAACTGGCCGCTGTGAACCAGGTGGTGCAGCAGTATGGCACCCCCATCAACGTGGGTCTGGTGGACGATGTGGACGCCGCTATTGAAGAATACCGGCAGAAGCTGAAGGACGCCGGCATCGACAAGCTGGTGGATTACGTGCAGCAGACGGTTACCGCTTACTGCGAAAAATAAGCGCTGAGTTTGGCCGCCGTACAGTGTTCCGCTGTGCGGCGGCATTTTGCGTGACAAAAAATTCAGGAGGAAAACGATGAGGGATAAAATTCGTGGGGTCAATCTTGGCGGTTGGCTGGTGCTGGAAAAATGGATGAAGCCGGAGCTGTTTGACGGGACGGACGCGGTGGATGAGACTACGCTGTCGCAGCAGCTGGCTCCCGAAGAACTGAAACGCCGGTTGGAGGAGCACCGCAGCACGTTTATTACGGAAGAAGATTTTGCATGGATCGCCGGTACGGGTTTGAACACGGTGCGCCTTCCTGTGCCGTGGTGGATGTTTGGCGATCAGCCCCCGTATCTTGGGTGTGCCGAATGGGTGCGCAGGGCCTTCCAGTGGGCGGAAAAGTACGGTCTGGACGTGATGCTGGATCTGCACTGCGCGCCGGGTTGCCAAAATGGTTTCGACAACGGCGGCATCGCAGGGGTCATGGGGTGGCACCGCAGCGAAGAAAATATTCAAAAAACATTGGACACGCTGGACCGCATCTGCGAATTTGTAAAGCCCTTCGCTTCTCTGGCGTCCATTCAGCTGCTCAATGAGCCCCACTGGGACATTCCACTGGAGATCGTTCAGGATTTCTATCGTCGGGGATATGCGCTGGTACGCCGCCATTTTCCGGCGGAACGCTGCACGGTGGTGCTGCACGATTCCTTCCGGCAGGAGGTTTGGCAGGAGGCGCTGACGGATGGACAAGGCATCCTGATGGATGCTCATTTCTATCAATTCCAGGATGAATACAAGGGATTTGACTATTTCCAGCACGCCAAAGTGACGCTGGAGCAGTACCGTCAGCGGCTGCATGATCTGATGCGGAATCATGAAGTCATCGTGGGCGAATGGAGCCTTGGCTATCCGCTGGACGATGTAACGGCGCTGAAGCCCTATGAGCGTGATATAGCTCTCCGCGGATTTGCCGCCAATCAGCTGGAGGTCTACGAGGAAAGCCGCGGTTGGGTATTCTGGAGCTACAAGGTAACGGACAGCATGAAGCCGTGGAGCCTGCGCGCCTGCGTGGAAAACGGATGGCTGCTCAGCCACTTTTGAATTTTGCCTGACTTTATGGTAAAATAAAACGTCATTGGAAAAAGAATAAGGCGGGCCTTTGACTGATCTTTTTCAGTCAGGCGGGGCGTTGCCCAAAAACAGCCGCCGCTTAGGAGGAATAAGCGTGAAGGGGCAAAAAATGTCGGCACGGCAGTACAAGTTGCGTCTGATGCTGGTGATTGTTTGCCTGCTGATCGCCTGCGTCCTCGTAGGCGGCGGTTTGTATTTTCTATTTAACGGCGCTCTGGAAGCGCAGATCAATCAGTTGGGCGATTTTGCCGTATCTTCTGCTGTCAGTCAGGAAGAAAGGATCCGCTCTGAATGCCGGGAGGTTTTCGATCAGATCACCTTTGATAATGAATTAGCGGCGCTTTTGTATTATCAGACGCCCTCTGCGGGAAGCCTGCTCAACGGCATTAAACGTCTGGACAGCTACCGGCATTCATCGGCGGTGATCGACAGTCTGTATCTTTATAATGTCTTGAACGATACGTTTTATGTTTCCAGCGACCATTCTACTCAGGCGGTGCTTCGCTCCGGGGAAATGTTTGACAGTCAGGCCGTGGAAATTGCCCGCAGGTTCCGGGAATATGACAATATGGAGCCGATTTCCCGTTCTTTGAACGTGTCTTATCCCAAAATGGCCTTGCTGGATTACGTGACCTATCTGCGCTATAACACCCTAAACGGAAGCAACTCCACCTGTGTTTTGTTTATTAACGTCAAGCATGAGGTGTTTTTAGCAAACCTGTGGCAGGGGCAGCATGAAGGCGAGTTCCGCGTGGATATGATCGATAAACAGGGCAAAACCCAAATTTATCAGCCCGAGGGCGAACGTCGGGCTGATCTCTCGGAACTGCCGTATATTCAGTATGTGCTGGAAAACGACGGGAAACAGGGACATTTTCGGGCACAGGTGAATGGACAGAGCTGCTTCGTCTTTTATAACGCGGCTTTTTCGGACTACTGGTCTCTGTGCTATTCGATAGGCCAGCAATATATTAACAGTCTGCTGGATACCCGGGGAAAATTTTTCTGGCTTGCGGGGCTGCTGCTGGCGCTGGTGCTTTGCGTTTCGGCTGCCGGAATCCTGATCCGACGCATGATTCAGTTCCAAAACAGGCAGCAGCAGGAGTTGGAAGAAGCACAGGAACAGAAGCGCAGCAGGGCTTATCAGCAGCGCCAGCAAAGCCGGATCCGGCTTTTGCACGAATCGTCCAAACTTTCTTCGGAAGAGATGGAAACGCTGGTAGAACAGTGCGAGCTGCGGGAAATCAGCCAGGCTCCGCTGACAGTCGTTCTGTTCCATCAGGACGATTATCAGGAATTCTGCACCACGACAGAATTGAGCCGGCAGGAACTCATTCAGTATTCTCTTTGCGCCCTGCTGCTGGAAATCACGCAGGAGCAGGGGCCTCTCTTTTCCGCAGAAACGGGGCAGGGAAATCTGGCGCTGGTCGTTCCCGGAGAAAAACTTTCCGAACTGATCGGAAGAGGGATTCAGCAAATTTTCGAACTGATGGGGCTTTCCTTTTCCGCCATCATTGCCCGGCCTGTCGAACGTCTGTCGGAAGTGAGCGAAGCGTTTCGATGGTGTGAAGAAAACAGCCCCTATCTGCAAATGCATCAGCGGCAGTGTGTCCTCGGCTGGGAAGAAGTGGGCGATGCGGAAAATACGATAGTCGTTTACCCGGACGCGCTGGCACGTCAGATGTTGAGAAACGTGATGCAGCTGGATATGCAGAAGGCTGGGAAGGATCTGCATGAGATCCTTTTGAAAATGACGGAGGGTTCTTACAAAAGCTATCATGTGGTGCTGATGCAGTTTTTAGTGGCGCTGGATGAAAGCCTGACGCTGCTGACCTGCAATAATATGGCGGATAGCGAAGCTTATTCTTCGATCGCGCTGTTTGCGGCGGCGTCGCTGGAACATGTTTGGGAAATCGAAAGCGCGATCTGTAATCTTCTGGCCGACGTGGACGCGGCCATTACCAGCCGCAAGGAAGAAAAATACACGGAATTATTGCATCAAATCGATCAGGTGGTGACGGAGCAGGCAATGAATCCCTACTTCGGCCTGAATGAGATTGCGGAAGCAACCTCTTACTCCGCTACCTATGTGGGCAGACTGTATCGAAAAATGACGGGAATCACCCTGACGGAGCGGATTGCCCGCGAAAGAATGGATAGGGCGCGGAGGCTCTTGCGGGAAACCCAGCTGCCCATCAATCAGGTGGCCGAACAGAGCGGTTTTTCGGATGTTACTTATTTTTACAAAGCCTTCAAAAAGGCGAATGGAACGACTCCCAATGCCTATCGGATGAATAAAAAAGAAGAGTAGCCGACAGCCCGGACAAACAGCGCCGCCAGGTTGCCTATCTTGGCATGAAAGAAGAATTATTTTTGATGCCTAGCTGAACCCTTTCCAAGCGACAGGAGGTGCGTGGAAGGGGGTTTCTATTATGACCTGTCACGGGCTGCAAACGGCAGTCATGCTCCGTCGGTCGGCAGTTTACGGTTATAGAGAGACAGTGAACCAAATACGCTTGGGCGCTATTTTAGCTTTCTAGGGTTCACTCCTCCCCCTCCGGCGGCTTCAGCATCGTCAGCAGGGCGCGCATGGGGGCGGTAAGGGCCCGGGTGCGCTTGTAAAACAGGCTGATGCTGCGCGTTGCGTCCGGGCTGTCGATACGGTAAAAGCACAGCCGTTCGTCCGGCGGGGCGCTTAGAGCCAGTGTGTCGCTGATAAAGGCCGCGCCCAGCCCGTAACCGGCCAGATTGTAGGCCGCCAGCTGCTGATCCAGCGCCAGCCGTATTTTTGGCTCAAAGCCGGCCTGAGCGCACAATTGTTCAGCCCGCCTGCGGGTGTCATTGCCTTCCTTGAGCAGCAGAAAAGGCGTGTCCGCAAACAGCTCCAGCGGAACGCAGGGAGCGCCTGCCTGAGGCAGTTCCTTAGCGGACAGGCGGAACGCCGCGGCCTTTTCGTTCACGGGCAGCGCCCGAGGCACGGCAAGGATCACCTGCTCCGTTTGAATCTCTACGGCCTCGTATATGGCCGGGTCGAGAAGCGTGTTGTCTAGAGCAAAGTCCAGCGTTCCCTCCTGCAATTCCTGCTTGAGCTGCCCGGTGTGAGCCTCGTGCAGACGCAGCTCCACGCCGGGATAACGCTCCGAATAAGCGCTGACCAACGGCGGCAGCACATAGGAGGTGAAGAACGTCGTCCCTCCCAGCGTCAGTGCGCCGGTGAGACATTTTTCCGTGTCGTCCAGATATTGCTGCAGGTCGGCCTCGATCTGCAATACCTGTTCGGCGGCGCGGATGTAGGCCCGCCCCAGCTCCGTTACCCCAATGGGGGAGGTGCTGCGATCGAAAATGGGCGCGCCGATGCGCGCTTCCGCCTTTCGTACCATCTGACTCAAAGACGGCTGGGCAATGTATAACGCCTGGGCGGCCTTGGTAAAGCTGCGCTGCCGGTAAACCTCGTAGACGTAGTTCATTTCGTGCAGAAGCATGGTTCCCTCCAACATAGGCATAAGCCTATTTAAAACTTTGATAAATTGATATTTGCAAATAGTATAGCGGCTCTCTATACTGTTGTCAATCTTACATAAGCAAGGGAGCAGGAAACACGATGAGCAGAACAGAGC
>CAKUJA010000097.1 GCA_934661135.1 uncultured Oscillospiraceae bacterium | reverse complement strand
CCATATGACCATGCCCCCGAAGGCTTATCGCTACGCCATCCCCACCAAGTGGTACACTGAGGAACATCTGCGCCGCTATGGCTTCCACGGTACCTCCCACCGCTTCGTCTCCAAGCGCTGCATCGAGCTCATGGGCGCTGAAAAGGCCAGCCGTGTCATCGTCTGCCATCTGGGCAACGGCTCTTCTCTGTCCGCTGTGAAGGACGGCAAGTGCCAGGATACCTCCATGGGTCTTTCCCCTCTGGCCGGCGTCCCCATGGGCACCCGCGCGGGCGACATCGATACCTGCGTCGCGCAGTTCATTATGAACAAGTACAACATGAGCGCCGATGACTGCCTGACCATGCTGAACAAGAAGTCCGGCGTCCTCGCGCTGTCCGACGGCGTCTCCTCCGACTTCCGCGACCTCGATAAGGCCGCCGAGGAGGGCAACGAAGCCGCGCAGCTCGCGCTCGACAAGTTCGCCTACGAAGTCCGCAAGTACATCGGCGCCTATGCCGCCGCCCTCGGCGGACTGGATTGCCTGGTGTTCACCGCCGGTGTCGGCGAGAACTCCGGCTCCATGCGCGCCTCCATCTGCGAAGGCCTTGAGTTCCTCGGCGTCAAGCTCGATGCTGAGAAGAACAAGCTCCGCGGCGAGGAAGTCGTCATCTCCACGCCCGACTCCAAAGTCAAGGTCTGGGTCATCCCGACCAACGAGGAACTGATGATCGCGCAGGATACCGCCGCGCTCTGCAAATAAGCAAATCCATACAAGAAACCCTCCGCTTTTTCGCGGAGGGTTCCTTTTTTGCGCCTATTTTTCCAGCATCTCGCGCACCTCCGCAAGGCTTTTCCCGCTTTGACGCGCAATCCGCGCCAAATCCTCATATTCCGCCTTGCTGCGTTCCACGCCGTAGCCGCGCACCATCTTGACGCGCACGTCGCCATCTGCCGTCCGGCACACGCGCTCCTCGCGCTGCAACGTCCACCGCTCGCAGACGCTCTCGCGTACGCCAAGCGTCGTCGTGTACCGAAACAGCGCCCGTATGAGCTTCTCGCGTTCGCGCTCCCGGCACATACACGTCAGCAGCGTCCCCGGCCGGTTCTTCTTCATGCCGACCGCCGTCGTGTAGACGTCCGCCGCGCCCGCGTCAAACAGCCGCTCCATTGCAAACGCGATCTCCTCCGCCGTCATATCGTCGAGGTTGCAGCAAAGCTCCACAATCTGCTCCGCGCCGTTGCCCGTCTGTCCGAGCATCGCGCGCACGCAGTTCGCCGCGTCAAAGTCCTTCTTCCCCATGCCGTAGCCGATCTTCTCCACGCACATCCGCGGCATCGGCCCGAATTTCGTCACAAACCGCCGCAGCAGCGCCGCACCCGTCGGCGTGCATAGCTCGCCGCGTACTTCGCCGCCGTAGCACGGAATCCCCTCCAGCAGCAGCGCTGTCGCCGGTGCCGGCACCGGCAAAATACCGTGCGCGCACTTCACCTGCCCGGAGCCGGCGTGCACCGCCGACGCGCAGACCTGCTCCGACGCGAGCTTGTGCATCAGCAGACACACGCCCACCACGTCGGCCAGCGCATCGAGCGAACCGACCTCATGGAAGTGAATTTGATCGACCGGCGCCCCGTGCACGCGGCTTTCCGCCTCTGCAATCGACCGGAACACCGCCAGCGCATCCTCCCGCACCGCCTCCGGCAGCGCCAAGCCGGAAATCAGCGCCGTGATCTCCGCCAAACCCGCATGGGCGTGGTGCCCATGCGCATCGTGCGCAGCGTGTCCCTGCCCTTCCTCCTCGCCGTGCACCAGCACGCGCATATGCGTGCCCGCAATGCCGCACTTGACGCTTTTTTCCGCCGAGACTGTAATGCCCGGCAGTCCCAGCGCATTCATCTCCTCCAAAAACGTATTCCGATCCGGCAGCAGCTCCCAGAGCGCCGCCATCAGCATATCGCCCGCCGCGCCCATCGCGCAGTCGAAATAGATTGTTTTCATCGATTCCCTCCCGGATGGTTGATTCTGTTGGCAAGGTATCCCGCGCCAAAGCCATTGTCAATGTTCACGACGCTCACGCCGCTTGCGCAGGAGTTGAGCATCGCCAGCAGCGCCGCGATTCCGCCGAAGCTCGCGCCATATCCCACGCTCGTCGGCACGGCGATCACCGGGCAGTCCACCAGTCCGCCGATCACGCTCGCCAGTGCACCCTCCATCCCCGCCACGGCCACGATTGCCCGCGCCGCCATCAGCTCCTCCGTGTGCGCCAGCAGCCGGTGCAGTCCGGCCACGCCCACATCGTAGAGCCGCACCACGCGGCTGCCGTGTACCTCTGCGGTCAGCGCCGCCTCCTCCGCAACCGGAATATCCGACGTGCCGCCCGTCGCCACCACAACGATTCCCGCGCCGTCCGGCTCCGGGATTCGCCCCACAATGCCGATCCTCGCCTCCGCACGATAGTCTAGATCGATGCTTCCTGCGACGATCTCGGCCGCTTCCGGCGAGAGCCGCGTAATCAGAATCGGCTCCACGCCGTGCTCCCGCATCCGCGCTGCAATACCCGTGATCTGCTCCGGCGTCTTTCCCGCGCCGTAGATCACCTCCGCCGCGCCCTGCCGGACGGCGCGGTGCAGATCGACCTTCGCATATCCCAAGTCCTCAAACGGCGCAGCTTTCAGCCGCAGCAGCGCATCGTCCACCGACACGCTTCCGTCCTTCACGCCCTCCAGCATCGCGCGTACATTCTCGCTCATCCTCGCACCTCCAAATCCAGCAGCACCGCCGGGTAATCCTTTTTCAGCTCCGTCAAAATTTCCGCCCGCTTCTCCAGCACCAGCGGAACCTGTCCCTCCGGCACCTGAATCCGCGCCGCGCCTGCAAAATAGCGCACGCGGAAGTCCGTCAATCCCAGTGAGAACAGATAGGTCTCCGCCCGCTCCGTCTTTTCCAGCTTTTCCGCCGTAATCGTCTCTCCGGCCGGTATCCGTGTGGCAAGGCAGGCGTAGGCCGGCTTGTCCCATGTAAACAGTCCCGCCTCCTTCGACCGCGCACGGATCTCTGCCTTTGTCAATCCGCACTCCCGCAGCGGCGAGCGCACCGCCAGCTCCCGCAGCGCCCGCATTCCCGGCCGATCTCCGGTGTCGTCCGATGCGTTTGTGCCGTCGAGCAGCAGCGTGTACCCATCGGCCAGCGCGCGCCGGCTCAGCGTGCCAAACAGCGCCCGCTTGCAGAAATAGCAGCGGTCGGCAGGGTTAGCCGCCACCGCCGGGTCAGCCAGCGCGTCCAGCTCCAATACCGTCAGCTCCGCGCCGATCTCGCGGCAGAGCCGCTTCGCGTCCTCAAACTCAAATTCCGGCTGAAACGCCGTCTTGATGTAGTAGGGCTGCACCTCCGCGCCGTACTGCCGCGCCGCATATAACAAATACGACGAATCCACGCCGCCGGAAAAGCCAAGCGCCGCTCTCGGATTCTGTCTGAAAAATTCCTGTAATTCCATAGGGTCTCCTCCAAACAAAAAAGGCATACGATCCCCTTTCTCGGGATCGTATTCCTTCCTGACTTACCTTTTTTTCTGTAAATTTGCGCCGAGAAAGGAACTTCAGTCCCCGCAGGCACGTCGTCGTGCCCATTTCCCAGTCATGTTAACACAGTCCCCGGCCGCCGGTCAAGCGGTTTCCTGCATTTTCTGCAATTCTGCGACCACGCAGTCCACCAACTGCCCGATTCCGAAGTCTGCCACGCCCACAACAAAGTTTGCGCAGTGGTTCACCGGAATCAAAATCCGCTTCGCGCCGCTCTGCCCCACGGCAGCCGCCATCCGCGGCGTCACCTCGCCAAGCAGCGCGTCCGCAATCACAATCCCGATCGGCCCCACAATCACGTCCGCCCGCCGGCTGCACACCACCACGGCGTTCTCGCCGGTCGCGGCCTCGTCCGCGCCCGCGCGGAGCATCGCCGCCGTTGCCGCGCTGTTCGTGCCAACCGCTGTAATCGTCATGCCCGGAAGCTGCTTGCGCACCGCGGCCACAACCTGTTTGCCGATGCCGCCGCCCTGCGCGTCCATCACCATGAGTTTCATCTTTCCGCTCCTTTCCGCTCAGTGCACGCCGCCGCGTCTGCGCAGCGCGTTGCCAATATCCGTAATGCAGAGCATCGTTCCCGCGAGGAACACGCCGGGAATCACCACGCTCCACCAGCTATCCGTCAAAAGCGCCTGCTGTGCCAGCGACAGCATACTGCCCCAGGAGACAATCTCCAGCGGCAGTCCCAACCCGAGAAAGCTCAGGGTCGACTCCGCCAGCATCGCGCTGCGCACATTCATCACAATCATAAACAGAATGGACGACAGGAAGTTCGGCGCCAGATGGCGGAACAGCACATGGAAAAATCCGCCGCCCATGCCGCGCGACGCCAGCACATACTCGCTCTCACGCAGCCGCCGTACCTCGGTTCGCACCACCTTCGCAATGCTCGTCCAGCCGGTCACACCGATCACCAGCGACAGGCTCCATACGCTCGCCTTGCCCAAAATTGCCTGAAGCAGCAGCACCAGCAACAACTCCGGGATGCTGAGCAGCAGCTCCGTCGCACGCATCAGCAGCCGGTCAGGCCAGCCGCCCACGCACCCGCTGAGACTGCCGATCACAATCGCCAGCAGCGTCGAAATCGCCGTCGCCAAAAAACCGATCGTCAGCGACACACGCCCGCCATACCAGATCATCGAGAAAATGTCGCGCCCCATCGCGTCCGTGCCGAACCAGAATTCCTTCCCCGGCGCAGCGTTGCAGTGCGCCAAGTCCATATACGTCGGGTTCTTCGGCAAAAACAGGCCGCAGCACAGGCACCCGAGCACAAGTCCCGCCAGCACCAGCATCGCGGTGACCGGCTTTCCCTTTCGCCACGGTGTCCGCTTTGCCGCCCTGACCGGTGCGGGGCGTGCGCCGACAATCTGAAACTCATCCTGCATCGTCCAGCACCTCGCTTCCGCGCAGCCGCGGATCAATCCGCGCATTGATCGCCTGCGCAATCAGATTGCACAAAATCACTGCCGCGCCCGTCATCATGCACAGCACCATCAGCAGATTGTAATCCTGATACTGCGCGCTCTCGTAACTCAGTCTCCCAAGGCCGGGGTAGGAAAACACGCTCTCCACAATATACGTCCCGCCAATGACGTGCGGCACGGCAATCGCCATCAGCGAAAGGTACGCCGGCATCACGTTTCGCAGACAGTGCCGCAGCAAAATCCGTCGCTGCGGCACTCCCTTGCTCTTGGCCAGCAGCACATAGTCCGCGTGAATCTCCTCCAGCAGCCGGTTGCGCACCAGATACGCATAGTACCAGAGGTGACCCAGCACCACCACGACCAACGGCAGAATCAAATGCCGGACCCGATCCGCCGCGCCGCCGTTTCCGCCCGCGCTGTACGCCCCGGAGCTTGGCAGCCAGCGGAGCTGCACTGCGAAGATCAAAATCAGCACCAGCGACAGCCAGAATTCCGGCACGCAGCTCATCACGGTTCCCACCCGGCAGATCACCCGGTCGGCAAGACCGCCCTCCCGCCGCGCGCAGAGTGCGCCGAGTCCCAGCGCGCCGAAAAAGATCAGCAGAAAGCCGACCCCGCCGAGCCGCAGCGTGTAGGGCAGCCGCAGCCGGATGACCTCCAGCACATCCATTTTATATTGATACGAAATGCCGAACTCGCCGTGCACCGCGCCCGCCAGCCATTTGCCGTACTGCGTCAGCAGCGGCTCGTCCAGTCCGAGCTTTTCCTCGGCCCACGCCCGCTCCTCAGCGCTCATTTTCTCCACGCGGTCGCCGAAATATGCGCGCAGCGGGTCGCCCGGCGCCAGCCGCGCCACCCCAAACACCACCAGCGACAGCACGAGCAGGCTCACCGCAAACACCAGCGCCGTCCGCAGCACCCTCGCCGCAATCCTTCCTGCTCTCATTGCGCTGCGCCCCCTTCCAGCACAAAGTGCTCCGGCGCGGCCTGCCGCCATGCGCCATGCGGGTCAAATTCCCTCTCGTCAAATGTCACGAGCCTGCGCGCCCGCTCGCGCAGCGGGTCGGGCAGCGGAATGGCCGAGAGCAGCGCCTTCGTATAGCGGTGCAGCGGATGGCAAAACAGCTCCTCCGCCGGCGCACACTCCACCAGCCTCCCGCGGTAGAGTACGCCGACCCGGTCGCAGAGATAGCGCACCATTGAAAGGTCGTGCGCGATAAACAAAAACGTAAATCCGTGCTCATCCTGCAAATGGCGGAACAGATTGACGATCTGCGCCTGAATCGAAACATCCAGCGCCGAAACCGGCTCGTCCGCTACCAGCAATTGCGGCTCCATCGTCAGCGCCCGCGCAATTGCCACGCGCTGCCGCTGTCCGCCGGAAAGTGCCGCAGGATACTTGTCCAGATATGCCGCATCCAGCCCCACGTATTTCATCTGAAATGCCGCTTCCTCCCGCGCCGAGCCGCGCACCGTCCGCCGATGCGCAATCCGCAGCGGCTCCGCAATCAGCTCTGCCACGCGCATCCGCGGGTCAAGGCTCGACGCCGAGTCCTGAAAAATCATCTGCCGCTCCGTTTGCAGCCTGCGGCGGTTCGCGCGGAACTGCGCCCTGTCACATACGTCAATCCCATCGTACAGGATTTTTCCCGCGTCCGGGCGGCAAAGATTCATAATGCAGCGCGCCGCCGTTGACTTTCCCGAGCCGGACTCCCCGACCAAACCAAAAATCTCGCCCCGCCGAATCTGAAACGACAGGTCGTCCAGCGCTTGCACACGGAGCTGCCGCGTCACCGGGAAGCTGTGCGTCAAATGCTCCACCGAAAGCAAAATATCCTCATTCATGCCATAGTCCCTCCAGCGGCGGCGTCACCTTCGGCGCGCGCGGATCGAACAGCCACGTCGCCGCCCAGTGCGTATCCGTCACGCGGAACATCGGCGGCGCCTGACGGTAGTCTATGCCGAGCGCATACTCGTTCCGCTCGGCGAACGCATCGCCCTCTGGCGGATCAATCAGCGTCGGCGGCATTCCCGGGATCGTATAGAGCGGCTGCCCGTGTTTTGCCAGCGCCGGCAGCGCCCGCAGCAGCGCCCAGGTATACGGATGGCGCGGGTCGTAATAGACCTCCTCCGCCGTCCCGATCTCCACGATCTTTCCCGCGTACATCACGGCCACGCGATCCGCCGCGCGCGCCACAACGCCGAGGTCGTGCGACACGAGCACTGTCGCCGTGCCGAGCTTTTGCTGCACCTCGCGCAGCAAATCCAAAATCTGCGCCTGAATCGTCACGTCCAGCGCTGTCGTCGGCTCGTCGGCAAACAGGATACTCGGGTTGCCGGCCAACGCAATGGCCAGCACCGCGCGCTGCCGCATTCCTCCGGAGAACTGGTGCGGATAGGCGCGCATCCGCTCTGCCGCCCGGTCAATGCCGACAAGCTCCATCAGCTCCTCCACGCGCGCCCGCACCGCTTCGCGCGGCAGCCGCCGGTCATGGGCACAGACGGCCTCGGCAATCTGGCTCCCGATCGTCATACTCGGGTTCAGCGCCGTCATCGGATCCTGGAACACCATCGAAAATACGCGCCCGCGCAGGTTCCGCAGCTCGCG
>CAKUJA010000096.1 GCA_934661135.1 uncultured Oscillospiraceae bacterium | reverse complement strand
GTGTTGCACAAAACTGTTCCAGCCGGTCAAGGCCGGTTTTCAGTGCGTCATCGCCATAGCAATAGGTCAGGCGGATGTAACCCTCCGCGCCGAAGCAGTCGCCCGGCGTTGCGGCCAACCCGACTTCGCGGATCATCCGGCGGCAGAATTCCGCCGAGGGAAGGCCAAATTTTGCGATAGACGGGAACACATAGAACGCGCCAAGCGGTTCCGCAACATCCAGTTCCATTGCGCGCAGCCGGGACAGAATATATTCCCGCCGCTTGCGGTAGACCGCCAGCATCGGCTCCACGCTCTGCCCGAGCGCGGTCACGCAGGCGCGCTGGAACGGCGCCGGAGCGGACACCACCATGAATTGATGCAGCAGCTCCAGCCGCTCCTTGACGGCGGCATCCGCCAGCAGGTAGCCGACGCGCCAGCCGGTCATGGCATAGGGCTTGGAGAAGCTCTGCACGACGAGAAGCTGCTCCCGCAGGTCGCGGAATTCGGCAAAGCTGTGGTACTCGCTGGTGTAGATGAGCTGGCGGTAGACGTCGTCGCAAATGACGAAAATGCCCTGCCCGGCTACGGCGTCGCGGATGGCAGCGAGACTTTCCGGCGTATAGATGCAGCCGGTCGGGTTATTCGGGGAATTTAGAATAATTGCCTTGGTGCGCGGCGTGATGGCCGCGCGCAGCTTGGCGCCGTCGATCTGGAAGGCGTCTGCGCGGGTGTCCAGTGGGACGAATTTCCCGCGGCAAAGGCCGATGATCTCCTCATAGAGGACAAATGCGGGCGTCGGCACGATGACCTCGTCGCCGGGGTTCAGGATTCCGAACAGCGCGACAAACAGCGCTTCGGTCGCCCCTGCGGTTACGATGACCTCGTCTGCGGAATAGTCCATGCCGTTTCGCTCGTGTTCAAAGGCCGCAATGGTTTCGCGCAGTGCCGGCGAGCCGTTGTTTTGGATGTAGTGCGTTTCGTGGTTGAAAAACGCGTCGGCAACGGCGGCTTCAACCGGCTGCGGTGTATCGAAATCGGGTTCGCCCAGTGTCAGGGCGACGCAGCCGGGCGTCTGCGCGGCCAGCCGGGAATATTCGCGGATGGCGCTGCGTTTTGCGCCGTAGATTGCGCTGTTCAGCGCGTCGGCCATGCTCAAAGCAGTCCCTCCGCGCCGGTAAAGGCGCCGTCAACGTCGAGCGTGGCGAAATAATCCGACGGCGTTTCGGCGCGGCGCACCATGGTCAGGCTGCCGTCTTTGTGCAGCAGAAACTCCGCGCAGCGCATCTTGCCGTTGTAGTTGTATCCCATGGAATGGCCGTGCGCGCCCGCGTCGGAGATGACCAGGATGTCGCCGAGCTCGATCTTCGGCAAGGCGCGGTTGACCGCAAATTTGTCGTTGTTTTCGCAGAGAGAGCCGACAACGTCGACCACGGTATCCGCCACGGCATTTTCCTTGCCGAGCACCGTGATCTCATGGTAGGCGCCGTACATGGCCGGGCGCATCAGGTCGCAGGCTGTGGCATCCACGCCCACGTATTCCTTGTAGATGTGCTTCTCGCCGATGGCGGTTGTCAGCAGATGGCCGTAAGGCGCGGTGATATAGCGCCCCATTTCGGTATAAATATCGAGCGAGATGCCGTTTTTCGTCAGCAATTCATTATAAACCTGCCGGACGCCTTCACCGATTGCGAAGATGTCCACGGCGCGCTCCTCGGGGCGGTAGGGAATTCCAATGCCGCCGGAGAGGTCGATAAACGAGAGTGTAATGCCAAGCTCCTCACGGATGTGCAGCGCAAGTGTAAACAGCTCCCGTGCCAGCGCCGGGTAATATGCTTCGTCAAGCGAGCAGCTTGAGAGCATTGCGTGGACGCCAAAGCGCTTGACGCCCTTTTCTTTCAGTATGGCAAGCGCCTGCATGAGCTGCGGCGGCGTCATGCCGAATTTGGAATCGTACTGGTGCCCCATGATCTCGTTTGTATTCTGGAACTGGCCTGGGTTATAGCGGCAGCAGACGGTCTCCGGAATGCCGGCGGCGCGTTCAAGGTGTTCGACTTGCGTCAGGTCGTCGAGATTGATGATCGCGCCGACGCGACAGGCGGCCCGATACTCCGCATCCGAGGTTTCATTCGAGGAGAACATGATCTTCCGGCCGGTGATGCCGGAGCGCTCCGCGAGCATCAGCTCCGGGATGGAGGCGCAGTCTGCGCCGCAGCCGAGCCGCTGAAGCAGCCGCAGAATGCCGGGCGTCGGTGTCGCTTTTACCGCAAAATACTCGCAGAACCCCGGATTCCAGGCGAATGCGCGGTATAAATCCGTTACGCATTTTGTAATACCGGCTTCGTCATACACATAGAACGGCGTGGGGTATGTCTCGCGCCAGGTCTCGGCCTGCGCAAGCGTGAAGGGAAGTTTTTTTGCCATCTGTTTGCCCTCAAATTGTTCGGAGACCGGCTTCCAGCGCGGTTTTCATCGTGGTTTTCTCATCCTTTGCTTTGATGACGCGTGCGGGGCAGCCGGCGACGACCATCCCCTCCGGCACATCCTCCGTGACGATGGCGCCGGCGGCAATCACCGCATTTTTGCCGACGTGGATGCCCTCCAGAACGACGGCATTTGCGCCGATCAGGACACCGTCCTCAACGATAACCGGGGTGGCCGACGCTGGCTCTACAACGCCCGCGAGCACCGCGCCGGCGCCGATGTGACAGTTCTTGCCGACGATTGCGCGGCCGCCGAGGATCGCACCCATGTCGATCATGCTGCCGTCACCGATGACTGCGCCGATATTGATGACCGCACCCATCAAAATGACGGCATTTTTGCCGATTTCGACCTGTTCCCGGATGATTGCGCCCGGTTCGATGCGCGCGGGGAGATTTTTCAGGTCGAGCAGAGGAATGGCGCTGTTGCGGCAGTCGTTTTCGATGACAAGATCTTCAATGACTTCCTGATTAGATTCGAGGATGGGACGGAGCTCCTCCCAGTCGCCAAAGACGATTTGATCGCCTGCGCCAAAGACCTTTGCGGCGCCGAAGTCAATCGCTTTTTTCGACTTGAGATAGATTTTTACAGGGGTTTTTTTCTTGGATTCCGAGATATAGCGAATGATTTCCTGTGCGTTCATATTGTATTTCCTTCCATTAAATCCTGCATATTATACAGGCCGGCCGGCTTGCCACAGAGCCAGAGGGCGGCACGGAGTGCGCCGTCGGCAAACAGGGCGCGGCTTTCGGCCTTATGGGTGAGGGTCAGGGTTTCATTGCCGGTGGAGATCAGAATCTCGTGCGTGCCGACTTCATTGCCGAGTCGGAGCGAATGAATTCCAATTTCCTGCGGCGTTCTTTTGCCGTTTTCATGCCGTCCTACGAGTAAAACTGAATTATTTCGGACATTTTGAATCTTTTTTGCAAGCAGCAGCGCGGTGCCGCTGGGAACGTCGAGCTTGCGGTTGTGGTGGGTCTCGACGATCTCGATGTCGGCAGCCGGAAATGCGGCCGCGGCGCGCTGCGCAAGGTCGGCCAGGACAGCGATACCGACGGACATATTTGCGGAGAAAAACAGGGGGATTTCCTGTGCGGCGTTTGAAATTGCAACTTTTTCCTCGTCAGTCTGGCCGGTTGTGGCAAGAACGAGCGGGAGCTTTTGTGCGACGCAGAAGGACAAAAGTTCGCCAGTTGCGGAATGGTTGGAGAAGTCGATGACGCAGTCTGCCGCAGCAAGATTTGCGGCAGGAATTGCGGCAAATTTGCGGCAAACGACTGCGGCAGGGGTGGGCGCGGCGGTTGCGGCAGCCGCGGCAGGCTGCGGCAGGGAAGCGGCAGAGGACTGCGGCACGCTTGGGATGGGAGCTTCCGGAAAATCAGCAGCGACCTTTGCAATAATGGTATGACCCTGCTGCTCGGCGAGGTCGCAGAGCAGCCGCCCCATATGGCCGGAGGCGCCGTGGACAATCAGATTCATTTGCGGCACCTCAGCAGTTCACGCCCTGCGCGCGCAGGCAGTCCAGCAGAACGGCGCGGTGCGCAGGCTCCATCGTGGTCAGGGGGAGACGGAGGTAATCCTCGCAGAAGCCCATGGCAGCCATGGCTGCCTTGACCGGGATCGGGTTGACCTCGGAGAACAGCGCGTGGATCAGCGGGAGCAGCTCACACTGGAGCGCGGCGCTGCCGGCGACGTCGCCGCGGAAGAAGCGATTGCATAGCTCAACGGTCTTGGCGGGCAGGACGTTGGAGAGCACGGAGATGACACCGGCGCCGCCCATGGAGAGAATCGGCGTGATCTGATCGTCGTTGCCGGAATAGATGTCCATTTTGCCCTCGACGAGAGAGGCGATTTCGACGATCTGAGAGATGTTGCCGCTGGCCTCCTTGATGCCGGAGATCATCGGGTGATCGGCGAGGACGGCGCAGGTGGCCGGGGTGATGTTGACGCCGGTGCGGGAGGGGACGTTATAGAGAATGAGCGGCTTGGTGGAGACATCGGCAATTTTGGTATACATCTGGATCAGGCCGTTCTGTGTGGCTTTATTATAGTAGGGCGTGACGACGAGCATGGCATCGGCACCGACCTCGCAGCAATACTTCGTCAGCTCCAGGGCATAGGCCGTGTCGTTGGAGCCGGTGCCGGCGATGACGGGGATGCGGCCGGCGGTGTGCTCGACGGCGAAGCGGACGGCTTCGCGGTGCTCAGCGTCGGTGAGCGTGGAGCCCTCGCCGGTGGTGCCTGCAATGACGAGCGCCTGCACGCCCTCGGCGATCTGCCAGTCGATGACGCGGGCAAAGGAGGCGTAGTCGATGCCGGACTCGGTGAGGGGGGTGATGAGGGCGGTGGCGACACCGCGGAAAATGGGATTTGCTGTCATAAGAAGGACTCCTTTCAGATTTATTGCAGTCAGCAGACATAAAAACAGCCAATGCGCGCTGCATTGGCTGTGAAACTCCGGATTGTTCTGAACAGCCGCACGGGCCGCAGAAACCCGCAATTAAACCATAGCACTCCGCAAGCACTCCGCAAATGCGACAGTCAAACGGATGTTCTCCGTTTGCCCAGCGGAACCTCGCACGTTCCACTTCGGCAGCGACCCCTTTGACCGGCGGCAACGACGCTGCGAACGTCTTTCCACCGCGGCTACTCTTGATAACTGCGCCTCTATCGTTAACTGCAATCTTCAATTTTGGAACGTAATCAACATTACGTTATCTTATCTGTATTCTAGCATATTCAAAATCAGTTGTCGATTGGTTTTTTGCACAGGTTTTTCATGCAGATTTGTGCAAATGCTGTCTGATTCAGCAAAAAAAGAGGACGTTTTTGGGGGGTGCAAAGCTTTCTGGCAGAGAAAGAAAAGAGCGGGTTCAAAAAAGCGTATCCTTGAGTGCAGAGGAAACGGTAGAAACGGGCGGGGATGGTTTCTTAACTTGCCAAGATTCGGGTTTTCTGGTAAACTAAAAAGCAAAATCAGAAAAATGAGGGATTGAATGCACAGAAAACACTTGTTGGAAAAATGGAAGGAAGCGGCGGCGTCGGTGCTGCCGGTGACGGCGATTGTACTGGCGGTCTGTCTGCTGGCGGTGCCGGTGGAATCGGGACTGATGCTGGCGTTTTTGATCGGGTCGCTGATGTTGATTGTGGGAATGGGCCTGTTCACGCTGGGCGCGGAGCTTTCGATGACGCGCATTGGCAGTCTGATCGGCGCGAAGATGACAAAGAGCCGGAAGCTCGGCAGGATTTTGGCGATCAGCTTTCTGCTGGGCGTGGCTGTGACGATGGCGGAACCCGACTTGCAGGTATTGGCCGGGAATGTGCCGCAGATTGACAAGACGGTACTGGTGCTGACGGTGTCTGTCGGCGTGGGACTGTTTTTGATGCTCTGCATGGTGCGCATTTTGCTTTCGGTCTCGCTGCGGTGGCTGCTGCTGGGGTGCTATGCGCTGGTGTTTACGGGCGCGGCGCTGATGGATCGGAATATGCTGTCAATCGCGTTTGACTCAGGCGGCGTGACGACAGGGCCGATGACGGTGCCATTTATCATGGCGCTGGGCGTCGGCGTGGCGTCGATCCGCAGCGACGAAAACGCGAAGGCGGACAGCTTCGGCTTGGTGGCGCTCTGCTCGATCGGGCCGATCCTGGCCGTGATGATTTTGAGCTTCTGCTATCCGGGCGGTGAGAGCACGGCGGCACAGACGGCGGCGATTGCGGCGGAGAGCACTGTGGCGATCGGGCGCAGCTATTGGAAGGCAATTCCGGGGATGCTGCTGGAGGTTGCGGTAGCGCTGGCGCCGATTGCGGTGTGTTTTCTGATTTTTCAGGTTGTTTCGCTGCGGCTGCACAAGTGGCCGCTGCTGAAGATTCTGATCGGCATTGGGTATACCTATGTCGGTCTGGTGCTGTTTTTGACGGGCGTGAACGTCGGCTTTTCGCCGCTCGGGTCGGTGCTCGGCGCGGCGATGGGCATGGGATGGCAGCGGTGGCTGCTGATTCCGCTGGCGATGGTGATGGGTTGGTTCATCATCGATGCGGAGCCGGCCGTCCACATTCTCAACCAGCAGGTGGAGGAGCTGAGCGCGGGCGCGATCTCGGCGAAGGCAATGGGACTGAGCTTGTCCGTCGCGGTGGCGAGTGCGAACGGCCTGGCGATGGTGCGGGTATTGACCGGCGTATCGATTCTCTGGTTCCTGGTGCCGGGGTATGCCGTGGCGCTGGGATTGACGTTCGTTGTGCCGCGGACGTTTACGGCAATTGCGTTTGACTCGGGCGGCGTGGCGTCGGGTCCGCTGACAGCGACATTTATGCTGCCGTTTGCGATGGGCGCGAGCAGTGCGCTCGGCGGCAACGTGATGACGGATGCGTTCGGACTGGTTGCGCTGGTGGCGATGATGCCGCTGATTACGGTGCAGGCGATGGGCGGAATTTATGTGCTCAAGTCGCGCAGAGCGGTGCAGGCACCGGTGGAATTGGAATTTGGCGACGACGAGATCATCGAACTCTGGGAGGCTTGCTGATGGAGCTTTACTATATCATTGCGGTTGTGGATCGGGAGCGCGCGGACGAGATGGCGGAGCTATACCAGGCGGCGGGACTGCATCTGACGCTGACAAAGCTCGGGCATGGAACCGCGCCGCGCGAGGCGCTTTCGATCTACGGACTGGATGCGACACCGAAAGCGATTGTCAGCGCGGTGGCGGATGGCGAGATGCAGAAGCAGATCTTCAAAAACGCGAAGCGGCGGATGCAGATTGACATTCCGGGGCACGGCGTGATGATGGCGGTACCGCTGAAAAGTGTGGCGGGCGGAAGGACGCTCGCGTATTTGACGGACAGACGGGAGACAGGAGGGAAGCCGGAGATGGAATTTGGGCACGAGCTGATCGTGGTGATTTTGAACGAAGGATATTCGGACTTTGTGATGGATGCGGCGCGGGAGGCCGGCGCCGGCGGCGGCACGGTACTGCACGCAAAGGGAACCGGGCGCAGCCGCGGAGAACAGTTTTTCGGCGTGAGTCTGGCCGACGAGAAGGACGTGGTCTACATCGTGGCCTATGCCGACCAGAAGGCGGATATTATGCGCGCGGTTTCGCAGAAGGCGGGGCCTGGGACGAAGGCCGGGGCGATCTGCTTCTCTCTGCCGATTTCGGCGGTGGCGGGATTGCGCGAACGCGAAGCGGAATAAGAAATCAGGCGCCGCGACGCGGCGCCTGCTGAGACTGTCGAGAAACTATGAAATGCAGTTCTGCGACAGAGTAGCGGGGAAAGAGTGAAGGGGGCAAAGCGCCCCCTTCGCGTTCAATCAAGCAGTTTTTCAAACTTTTTAAGTTTGAAAAACTGGACGGGCAGCGGGGCGAAAAGA
>CAKUJA010000095.1 GCA_934661135.1 uncultured Oscillospiraceae bacterium | reverse complement strand
TCTTATAACACATCAGTCGACCACTGGATCGCCTTTGTGCTGCTCGGGTTTATCGGCGCAAATATGCTGAAGGAGGGGTTCAGCAAGGAGACGCCGGAGGAGAGCAACGAATCGTTTTCCTTCAAGACCATGCTCGTACTGGCGGTGGCAACCAGTATCGACGCGCTGGCCGTCGGCATCACGTTTGCCCTGCTCGACGGCGTCAACCTGCCGGTTGCCGTCGGCCTGATCGGCTGCACAACGTTCCTCCTTTCAGCCGTCGGATTGAAAGCCGGCAACGTGTTCGGCCTGAAATATAAAAGCCGCGCCGAAATTGCGGGCGGCATCATTTTGATATTGCTCGGCGTGAAGATTTTGCTTGAGCATCTTGGCGTTTTATAAAAATCCCCGGTTGGCGCAAAACTGCCAACCGGGGATTTTACATAGACCCTCGGAACCTGTCGAACTGTATCGCCGTTCCACATAGCTTTAAGCGTGCGGCAGCGCTTCCGCCTGCAGCGCGGCAGCTTCCCGTGACTGGCAGGTGAACAGCAGAATTTGCCTGGTTGCCGCTTCCTGCCGCAAAACGGCCAGCGCGGTTTGCAGCCGCGCATCGTCAAAGCAAACGAGCGCATCGTCGAGCACCAACG
The DNA here is from genome assembly GCA_934661135.1 of uncultured Oscillospiraceae bacterium. Taxonomy (GTDB): domain Bacteria; phylum Bacillota; class Clostridia; order Oscillospirales; family Oscillospiraceae; genus CAG-170. The sequence continues at coordinate 7,375 of CAKUJA010000095.1, read as the reverse complement.
GCGTTCCCTCCGGCAGCGCAAGCTCACAGATGGCCAGCCGCAGCGCCAGATAGAGCGCATCGCGCGTGCCCGCGCTGAGATAGCCGCCGGGGCGGAGCGCCGGTTCCTCATGTTCGCCCGCTTCCACTTCCATCCTATGATCCAACAAAATTCGATCATATTTGTCATTGGTTATCAGCGATAATATTTCGCTGGATTTTGCGGTAATTGCGGGGGCAAAGCGGCGCTGAAGCTCTTCCGCAGCGGCAGACAGCGCTTGCTCTGCGGCTTCTGTCGCGGCAAATTGCGCTTCCAGTTTGCGGCACTGTGCGGCAAGCTGCTGCTGCTCTGCGGCAAGCGCTGCGGGATCCCCAAGTGCCGCTACGCGGCCAAGGCTCTGATCGAGCCGGGATTGAATGGAATTTATTTCCAATTCCGTGGAATGCAGGCGATCGCGGACGGAAGCGGCGGTGTATGCGGAAAGGTCGCGGCTGGGCAGCGGCAGCTCGCGGATGTCGGAGAGGGCAGCGCTTACGGCATCATACTGCGCTTGCGCCTGCGCCGCGGCAACCTGCGCAGCAGAAAGCGTATCCCACGCGGCAAGCGCCGCGGCGACGGCGCGGCCGGCAGCGGCAAGCGACTGCACATCTGCGGCAAGCATTGCGGCGCTGCCGATCAACTGCGCGGTCTGGCGGTTTTTCTCCTCGAGCAGACGTTGGCGCTGGGCGGCGGCGTGGGCAAGCTGCTCGCGCTGCTGCTGCCACGCGGCAAGGCGGGCGGCATATTCGGCGGCGTAGGCGGTGAATTCGTCGCGGCTGCGCTGCTCGTAAAGCGCCAAAAGCGCCTGTGCCGCATCAAGATTGGCTTCATATTGCCGGTTGTGCCGCCGATCAAGAACAAATTTGACGACTGCGGCCAGCGCCAACGCAGCACAGACGGCGCAAAGCGGCACATTTTGCAGCCGCAGCGCGCTCAAGACGGCAACGACAGCAAAGAGCGCGAACCCCAGAACGTCCCAGAGCACGGGCCGGCGGCGGAGGGCGGTAAGCCGGTCGAATTCGCGGCCGTCACGCGCGGCCTTTTCCATGATCTGCGTCTCGGGCACGCCGCGGAATGCTTCCGGGCAGGCGGGCGCGGGCGGAACGGGTTCCGGCGCGGGCGGAAGATCCATCGTGTCGACCTGCCGGATACGCTCGGCGAGCGTGGCGAGCGCCGCCCGCTCGGGCAGCTTGTTGACACGCGCCTGCGCGCCGGCAAGTCGATTGTTCGCATCGAACAGGGCGGCCTGCGCATCGCGCTTCCGGCGCAGCTTTTCATGCGCGGCAAGCGCTTCCAGGCCGCTTTGAATCTCCAACAGGTCGGCTTTCTGCGCGGCAAGCGCCTGCCGGCGCGTATGCAGCGTGAGCTCCTCGCTGTGCACGGCGCGGAGCTGCGCGAGGGATGCTTCGACGGCGTCCAGCGTTTGCTGCGTCTCCGGGATCAGGCCGGTTTTATTGTGGCGCAGGCGGTTTTTCCAGTCGCGCAGGCGCTTTGCCGTATCGACGGCGCTGACGTCCTCCTCGCCGGAGGAAACCAGGCTCGAAAGGCGCTTTTCCAGCTCGCTGTCGGCGTCGACGGCAAGGCCGAGCTGACGGACAAAGGCGCTGCGCTCAAAGACGCTGCGCGGCACGCCGAGAAGCGTCTGGCCGCAGTTGTCACCGGTCAGACCGGACACGGGCGCGCCGGACTCCTTTTCATAGGCGCGGAACTGCCCCATCGGTACGCGGCCGCGGCTGGTGCGCTCGAGGACGATGACGCTGCCGTTCCACTCAAGCTCCAGCGTGCCCTCCATCGGCGCGCCCGACCACGGCTTATATTTCGTTTTGGCAGGGATGCTGCCCGCCTTGGCGCGCTCGGCGGTATCAATGCCATAGAACATGGCGAGCAGGAACGCGCTCCACGTCGACTTGCCGCCCTCGTTTGGCAGCGTGAGAACGTTCAGGCCGCGGGTAAGCTCGAGCGTCTGCTTTTCCAGCCTGCCGAAGCTGGCAGTCATGCGAAGAATGGTCACGGCTCGTCCCTCCCCTCCATGGCGGCAAGCAGAATCCGCGCGGCAAGGGCGGCGGTGCGCCGGTTTTCATCGTCCTCCGCCGCGTCGTACTGCGCCTTGAGCGTCCCCAGCGCCAAGCCGCGGAGCGTATTTTCACCCGCGGACTGCCAGAGGTCGCGCTTCGGCGTCGTCTCATCGCGGAGCGTCAGGCTGAAGCAGCGCGGCGCGCAGCGGTCGTAGATGGTCTGCAAATCCGGACGATCGGCTTCGCCGGTGAGGACGACGCGGTAGATGTCGCGCGACGGCTCCGCCGGGAGCGCGGCCTGCACGGAGGCAAGCGCGTCGCCGCCGGCAGGGACGCGGAGAATTTCATAGCGGCGCCCCTCGAGCGGCAGGAAGTCCAGCGCGCAGTCCGTCTCGGTCAGCGTGACGAGATACGCGCCCTTCGCGCCAAGCTCGTCAAAGCCGCGCCCCATAGCGCAGCCCGGCCAGGCATAGGCCGTGGAGCCGGCCGTGAGCAGGCCGCTGGCCTGATGGATATGGCCGAGGGCGAGATAGCGCAGGCCGGAGCGTGCGATCTGCTCCTTTGTAACCGCATTATAGGGACTGCCGGGATTGAGTGCGTCGCCGTGGAGCACCATCACATTCGTCCAGCCGTCCTGCGGAGCGGAAAAGCCATCCAGCAGCGCAGGTTCATAGGCCGATTGGAACCCCGCGCCGAACACACGGCAGCGGAGCTGCGGAAGCTCGACGGCGGTGAGGTGCGGCTGCTTGAAAACACGGACATTTTCCGGCCAGTCCGCCGTGAGGTAGGCCGAGCCGGGCGCGAGGAAATCGTGGTTGCCGGGGGCGATGAACACCGGGCAGGGGCAGGCCGCAAAAGCGGCGCGCAGCGCGTCGATGGTATCAGGCGCGGCGTTTTCACTGTCGAACAGGTCGCCGGCCAGCAGCAGCGCGTCGCAGCCATGACTCCGCGCAAGCTCGACAAGCTGGCGCGGCAGATTCCGCTGTTCGCGCCGGCGCTGGCGCGCCTGCTCCGGCGAAAGGCCGGAAAAAGGCGAATCGAGGTGGAGATCCGCCGCGTGGAGCAGCTTAATCAAGGAGTCTCACCCTTTCTACGTTGGTGCAGCGGCCGGTTTCGGCGTTGAGCGTAAAGACCGTGCCGCAAAAAACAGCGGGTCCTTCCGCCGGTTCGTAGCGGCTGGTCAGCTCGCCGCGGAACTTGGCCACGGACTGCGCCGGACGGACGCCGATGACGGAGCGATAGGGTCCTGTCATGCCGAGGTCGGTCTGGAAACCGGCGCCGCCCGGAAAAATCTGCTCGTCGGCGGTCTGGACATGGGTATGCGTCCCCCAGAGCGCGGATATTTTTCCGTCGAGATACCACGCCATGGCCTGCTTTTCACTGGTGGCTTCGGCGTGGAAGTCGATCAGCACGGGGACGGAGCCGGCATCCTTCAAGATCCGGTCGACGACACGGAAGGGATTGTCGGGCGTGAAGTCCATGGCGCAGCGGCCGATCAGATTGACCACGGCGACCTGGCCGATTTTCGTCTCGAACAGACCCCAGCCGCGCCCCGGAAGGCTCGGCGCGAGGTTGGCCGGGCGGAGAATATAGGCGCAGTCGTCGAGATAGGGACAGATCTCGCGGCGGCCAAATGTATGGTTGCCAAGCGTGAGCACATCCGCCCCAGCGTCGAACATGGCGTCGGCCTGCCGCGGCGTCAGACCGACGCCGCTTGCATTTTCGCCGTTGACAACGCAGAAGTCTACGCCGTACAGCTTTTTGATTTCCCGCAGATGGCGGTGCAGGCAGGTCAGGCCGGGCTGCCCGACCACGTCGCCGACCGCCAGAACTCGAAATTCCATAGGATCACCTTTGTTTGTATTTTTTACAAGTATAGCATTTTCTTTTGTTTTTTGCCATGGTATACTGAAACCGGCTGAAAAAATTTTCGTCTTTGGGAATGAAAGGGGGAATCGGCGTTGGAGGATTCCAAGATCATTGATTTGTATTGGGCGAGAAAGGAACAGGCTCTCACCGAGACAGATGCAAAGTACGGCAGCTATTGCCGTACCATAGCTCATAATATATTGCGAAATTTTGAGGATACCGAGGAATGCGTCAGCGACACGTGGCTGCACGCATGGAACGCGATGCCGCCGCAGCGTCCGGGCGTGCTCTCGGCGTTTCTCGGGCGCATCACGCGCAACCTCTCCTTCGACCGCTGCAAATATAAGCAGGCCGAAAAGCGCGGCGGCGGCGCGCTGCCGCTGGCGCTGGAGGAACTTGGCGAGTGCATCCCGGACAAATCGGGCGTGGAGCGCGAGATCGAGCGGAAGGAGCTGGCCGCGGCAATCGATGCGTTTCTGCGGACACTGCCGGAGAAGGAATGCAACCTGTTTCTGCGGCGGTACTGGTACGTCGATTCCATTGCGGCGATTGCCGAACGGTATGGCATGAAGGAAAATACGGTGAAATCCCTGCTGTTCCGCACGCGTGAGAAGCTGCGCAAGCACCTCGGAAAGGAGGGGATCGCCGTATGAGAGAAGAAGCACTCTTTCGCGCCATCGGCGACGTCGGCGAGGATCTGATCGCGCGGGCGGATGCACCGGTTGCGAAGAAAAAGCCTGTCCGGTGGGCCGGGATTGCGGCGCTGGCCGCGTGCTGTATTTTGGCCATCGGGCTGGCGCGGCTTGTGACCTTGAGCACCAGCAAGACGGCGGACACCGCTGCGTCGGCGGACTGCGCCGCGCCGGAGACGGCGATGATGCAGGCCACGGAGGAAGCCAAGAGCAGCAGCGCGGAAAGCGGCGCGTCGAAGCAGGAAAGCACAAATGCTATGCCCGACGCGGCGGCAAACGATGTGGAAACCCCGGCGGAGACGGAGGACGCCGCAGTCACAACGGATACGCCGGCGGATTCCGTGGAAAGCTGGACGATCGGGCCGCTGACGCTCGGCATGAGCGGCGACGAGATTCAGGAGATTCTCGGTGCGCCGGATCTGGAAAGCAACAGCGGGCCGGTGGAAGAAACGGATGGAAGTCTCCGCGTGTGCTGGTTCTATCAGATCGACAATGCGCCGGGGCAGCTCTATTCCGTGAAGCTCGATCTGGCGGACTTCGGCGACGGATGGCGGCTGGACGAGATCACGGTGTGGCCGAACGTCGAATGGAAGACAGCGGAGGGCATCGGCATCGGCAGCACGGAGGACGAGGTCCGCGCGGCGTATCCGGACGCGGAGACGAAGGACAGTACGCTCGTGCAGGACGATGTGGAAATTCCGCGGACATTCTTCACCGTCGGCGAGGGACGGACGAAGCTGTGGATCATGGTACGGGACGGGAAGGTCGCGTATCTGAATCTCGGAACGTTCTTTGCGGAGCCGCCGTTTGAGGTGGGATAACGAAACAGCTGGCGGCTGTTCCTGTTGTAGAGACCGCGCGGCCTTCTGAAACGTACAAAACGCGCCGCAAGCGAGATGACGCTTGCGGCGCGTTGGTGCGCCCGACAGGACTTGAACCTGCACGCTTACGCAATGGAACCTAAATCCATCGTGTCTGCCAATTCCACCACGGGCGCATAGCGGTATTAGTTTATCATATTGGCGGCGGCTCTGTCAATCCGCTTGAAAGCGAAACATTTCTGAAGATTGCTTTTCCCTGCGGAGCATGGTATGATATGCAATACTATGGGAGAATTTGAGGTGGCAGAGATATGAAGATTGTCATTGTTGGCGACGGAAAGATCGGCTCCACACTGGCCGAGCAGCTCAGCCGCGAGGATCACGAGGTTACGATCATCGACCGCAACGCCGTGCCGCTGCAGCAGACAGTGGAGGATCTGGACATTCTCTGCGTGGAGGGCAACGGCGCAATGTCGGCCACACAGCTCGAAGCCGGCGTTGACAGCGCCGATTTGCTAATTGCGGTGACGGCGTCGGACGAGCTGAACCTGCTCTGCTGCCTGGTTGCCAAAAAGCTCGGCGCGCGGCACACGATTGCCCGTGTGCGCAACCCGGAATATGATGAGGAGCTGAACCTCATCTCGGAAGATTTGGGACTGAGTCTGTCCGTCAACCCGGAACTGAACTGCGCGGCGGAGATCGCGCGGACACTGCGCACGCCGTCTGCCATCAAGACGGATACATTTGCGGGCGGGCGCGTGGAGATGCTGAAATTTCAGCTTCCGCCCGACTCGCAGCTCGTGGGCAAGCAGCTTTTGGAGCTGCCGGGGTTAATCCGCGCCAAGGTGCTGATCTGCGCGGTGGAGCGCGGAGAAAACGAGGTGTATATCCCGACCGGTACATTCCGGCTGGAAGCGGGCGACCGCATTTCGTTTGTCGCGTCATTTGACAACGCGCAGCAGTTTTTCCGGCAGACCCGGCTGGCAGCCGGACGGGTACGCAACGTGCTGCTTGTCGGCGGCGGGCGGATTGCGTTCTATCTGGCGCGGCAGCTTTTGGAGTCTGGCATGGGCGTGACGATCATCGAGACAAACTACGCCCGGTGTGAGGAGCTGTCTGCGGCGCTGCCGAAGGCTGACATTCTGCACGGTGACGGCACAAACGAGGCATTTTTGCGGGAGTCCGGCATCGAGCAGTGCGACGCATTCGCCGCGCTGACCGGCATCGACGAAGAAAACGTCTTGATGGGACTGTATGTCCGCAAGACGTGGCCGAAGATCAAGGTCATCACCAAGATCAACCGCTACTCCTTCCAGACAATCATCGACGCGATGGACATCGGCAGCGTCTTTAACCCGCGCTTTTCCACCTCCAACCTCATCTGCCGCTATGTGCGCTCGATGCAAAATTCCGTCGGGTCGCAGATTGAGACACTCTACAAGCTCGTCGGCGGCAAGATCGAAGCGCTGGAATTCCGCGCGGCAGAGGGCGCCGAGGTCTGCGGCGTGCCGCTGCTGAAATTGCAGCTCCGAAAAAATCTGCTGATCTGCTGCATCAACCGCGGCGGACAGATCATCATCCCGAACGGCCAGGACACGATTGAGCCTGGCGACACGGTTGTCGTTGTCAGCTCGAAGCCGGGACTGCGGGAGCTGGACGACATTCTGCTCGCCCGCCACAGAGGATATGGCCATGAATAAGCGCATGATCGTCTATCTGCTCGGGGCGCTGCTGCTGGTGGAGGCAGCGCTGCTGGTGCTGCCGCTGCTGACGGCAGTCCTCTACCATGAGCGCAATGGAATTTATTTTCTCTACACGATACTGGCCGCGGCTGCGGCCGGCGGGCTGGCAATGCTGCTGTCGCGGCCGCGCAGCAAAACCATCTATGCCAAGGACGGCTTGGTGACGGTGGCGCTGTGCTGGATTGTGCTGTCGCTCGTCGGGGCGGTGCCGTTTACAC
>CAKUJA010000094.1 GCA_934661135.1 uncultured Oscillospiraceae bacterium | reverse complement strand
TCATCAAGATAGCGTGCGGCGCGTAGCTGAATTGCGTGAGGTGACTAGGGGCGGGCAAACAAGACCAATTCAATGAGCTGTCACATGATGGCGGCATGGGGCGTACGCCCGGTTTCGGAATTTCTCTTTCTTTTCTTCACCGGGCGCGGCGATTCTTTTCTTTCTCCGAAAAGAGAAAGAAAAGAATGGGGGCGCAAACGTTCTCCTCTTGTAGAAACAAAAAGAGAACGGACATCTCTGTCCGTTCCCTATATTATATAATGTATGTTATAGCTTCTCCACGCGCAGCGCCCGGATTGCATTGAGCACCGCCAGCACCATCACGCCGACATCGGCGAAAATCGCCGCCCACATATCCGCGATGCCGAGCGCGCCCAGCACCAGACACAGCGCCTTGATGCCCAGCGCAAACACAATGTTCTGCCACACAATGCGGATGCACTTGCGCGAAATCCGGATGGCCTTTGCGATCTTCTGCGGGTCGTCGTCCATCAAAACCACGTCCGCCGCTTCAATCGCCGCGTCGCTGCCCATCGCGCCCATCGCAATGCCGATGTCCGCGCGGGAGAGCACCGGCGCGTCGTTGATGCCGTCTCCGGCAAACGCCAGCTTCGCCTTGCCCTCCTGCCGCGCCAGCAGCGTCTCTACCATCGAAACCTTGTCGCCCGGCAGCAGCTCGCTATGCACCTCGTCCACGCCGAGGTCGGCCGCCACCTTCTCCGCGACCTGCTTGCGGTCGCCGGTCAGCATGACGGTTTTCTCCACGCCCGCGGCCTTGAGGTCGGCAATCGCCTGCTTCGCGCCCGGCTTTTCCACGTCGGAAATCACAATATGCCCCGCGTATTGGCCGTCCACCGCCATGTGCACGATCGTACCCACGCTGTGGCATTCCTGCCACGCCACGCCCAGCTCCGTCATCAGCTTGCCGTTGCCCGCGGCCACCTTGTGCCCGTCGACGACCGCCGTCACGCCGCGCCCGCTGATCTCCCGGATGTCCGCCACGCGCGACCGGTCAAGCTCCGCGCCGCACGCCGCCTGCAAGCTCTTGCTGATCGGGTGCGATGACGCGCACTCGGCCAGCGCCGCGTATTCCAAAAGCTGTTGCTGCTCAAGCGGACTGTGGTGCACGGCGCTCACCTCAAACACGCCCTGCGTCAGCGTGCCGGTCTTGTCAAAGACCACGGTTTTCGTCTGCGCCAGCGCTTCGAGGTAGTTCGAGCCTTTGACCAGAATCCCCTCCTTGCTCGCGCCGCCGAGTCCCGCGAAGAAGCTCAGCGGGATGCTGATGACCAGCGCGCAGGGGCAGGAGATGACCAGGAACGTCAGCGCGCGGTAAATCCACGTGCCCCACGCGCCGTCCATGCCCAGAATCAGCCGCGCCGCCGGCGGCAGCACCGCCAGCGCCAGCGCGCTGTAACAGACGGCGGGCGTGTAGACCTTGGCAAAGCGGGAGATGAAGTTCTCCGAGCGCGACTTGTGCGAACTCGAGTTCTCTACAAGCTCCAAAATCTTCGAGACCGTCGACTCGCCGAACGCCTTCGTCGTGCGAACCTTGAGAACGCCGGTCATGTTGATGCAGCCGCTGATGATCTCGTCGCCCGCGGCCACGTCGCGCGGCAGACTCTCGCCGGTCAGCGCCGCCGTATTCAGCGTGGACGCGCCCTCGGTTACCACGCCGTCGATCGGCACCTTTTCGCCCGGCTGCACCACAATGATCGTCCCGGCCGCTACCTCGTCCGGGTCGACCTGCTCCAGCTTGCCGTCTCGCTCCACATTGGCGTAGTCCGGCCGGATGTCCATGAGCGCCGTGATGCTCCGGCGGCTCTTGCCGACCGCGTAGCTCTGGAACAGCTCGCCAATCTGGTAAAACAGCATGACGGCCACAGCCTCAGCAAAGTCGCCGCTCTTTTCGTAGATCGCCAGCGCTATCGCGCCGACCGTCGCCACGGCCATCAGGAAATTCTCGTCAAACACGCGGCCGTTCAAAATTCCGTGCCCGGCCTTTTTCAAAATGTCATAGCCGATCGTGAAATACGACGCCAGATACAGCGCCGCCGATACGATCTTCCATTGCTCCGTCAGCTTTGCCGCAGCCAGCAGCACCGCCGCGGCGATAATCCGCACGAGCACTTTCTTCTGCTTCCTTGTCATGGTGCTCTCCCTCCGCTTTGCAAGTTCAAACGCTCAGAACATTACAGATAGATTTCGCAGTCGTCCTCGACCTTTTTGCAGTTCTTCAAAACCCGCTTCATCACGGCCGTTTCGTCCGCGCCGTCCTCAAATTCCACGGTCATGCTCTGCGCCATGAAGCTCACCACCGCGCTCTTGACGCCCTCGGTTTTCTTGGCCGCTTCCTCCATCAGGTTCGCGCAGTTGGCGCAGTCGACTTCGATTTTGAATTTCTTCTTCATGGTGTTTTCCCCCTGATTGTTTTTTCAATTAAACGCTTGCTTAATCTTTATGGCCATAGTATAATCAGGCTATCTGAAAAAGTCAACCGTCCGCGCAGCGTTTCTGCTGTTTGGGCGAAAAGTCCTTTCAAAAAGGAGAATTGCCATGGAATCCAATGTCCCCCACCATCACGAGCCGCCCGAAAAACTCGAAAATCTCGAACAGCTTTTAACTGCTTCCACGAGCTTTCAGCAGGTTTCCGACGTTTTTCGCCAGCTTTCCGATCCCACGCGCCTGCGCATCTTCTGGCTGCTCTGCCACTGCGAGGAATGCGTGCTCGACCTCTCCGCGCTGCTCGGCATAAGCTCCCCCGCCGTCTCGCACCATCTCCGCCAGCTCCGCGCCAGCGGCCTGATCGTCAGCCGCCGCCGCGGCAAGGAGGTCTGCTACCGCGCGTCCGATACTGAGATCGCCGCCCTGCTCCACCGCGCCGCCGAGCAGATCATGGCCGTCTCCTGCCCGAAGGATACCCCCGGCCTGTCCGCCGCGCTCCGCCTGCCGCCGAACCCCGACGCGCATACCGCGGAGCCGGTTGCAGACTATCCCGCCGACCAGCTTGAAACCATCCATGCCGTCCACGATTACCTCGTCGAAAATCTTAGCGGTCGTATCACGATTGCCGCTCTTTGCCGCAAATTTTTGATGAATGCCGCAACGCTGCAAGCGCTCTTTGCCGCAGTCTACGGCAGCTCAATTGCTGCTCACATCCGCAAACACCGCATCGAAGCCGCAGCCTTGCTGCTCCGCGACACCGAACAGTCAATTTTCGACATTTCTCGCGCAGTTGGTTACGAGAGCCAGAGCAAATTCTCGCAGGAATTCAAAAAACAGATGAACCTGCTCCCCACCGAATACCGCCGCCGTGCCCGCGAAGCCGCTGCAAAATAAATTGTCCCGCGCAGCGTTGCTGCGCGGGACAATTCAGCGTGGTGGAAAAGATCCGTCGAAGCGCGCGGACGCGATTGTGCGGTGTTTCCATATTTTTCAAAAAACGCTATTTTTCGTGCGGTTCCCCCTGATGTTACCAGATATATTCAGACGGTATTTTCACGCCTGCTTTCCACCCTATTTTCCGCGCATAACGCGCTGATCTCCCCCATAGGATGGGACAAGGAGGCGATGCCATGCGGCACACCCGTTCTTCCATTCTCTATCATGCGCTGCTTTTGACCGGCGTCAATTTCCTATTGCGCGGCGTTTCCATGCTGTTTCAAATCTACCTCTCCAACCGCGTCGGCGCGGCCGGTGTCGGTTTGATGCAGCTCATCTTTACCGTCGAAGCCGCGGCCATGACCTTCGGTCTTTCCGGCGCGCGCGTCGCTGCCATGTATCTCTGCGCCGAGGAATACGGCCGCCGGCATCTGCCCGGCGTGCGCGCCGCGCTGCGTCTTTGCCTGCGCTATGGCGCGGTTTGCAGCCTGCTGGCCGCAGCCGTGCTCTTTTTTGCCGCCGCCCGAATTGCATCCAATTGGCTGCATAACCCGGATGCAGCCGGTGCGCTGCGGCTGGTGGCGCTTGGTCTGCCGGTGAACTGCTGCTGCGCAATTCTCGGCGGCTATTTCACAGCCTGTAATCAGGTTGGCCGCCTTGTGCGCGTCGAGGTTGCCGAGCGCCTTGCCTGTCTCGCGCTCACTATGGCGCTGCTCGTTTTCCGCACGGGATTCTCCCCGGCAGAGACCTGCGGCACGGTCATTTTCGGCGGCATCCTCACCAGTCTCGCCGCCTGCGCAGCCCTGGCAGTAATCATTTACCGCGACCTCCGCTGCGCCGAACCCGATCCCGGCCTGCAAATGGGGCGCCGGCTGCGCAAGCTCTGCCTCCCGCTCGCCGCAAGCGACTATCTGCGCTCCGGCCTGCGAGCGCTCGAACAGTTTCTCATTCCCTGGGGACTGATGCGCGCCGGCGGCTCATCCGATGCAGCCATGGCCGAATATGGGATGTTCGGCGGCATGGTTTTTCCGATTCTCATGTTCCCCGCCGCGCTGCTCTATGCCCTGTCCGATCTGCTGGTGCCGGAGCTTGCGCGCTGCCGTGCGGAGGGCAGCCGCCGCCGTGTACGCCACCTCACAAAAACCTGTCTCCATATGGGTTTGATCTACTCCGGCTGCGTTGCCGGTCTCCTGTTTGTGCTCTCCACATCGCTCGGTCAGCTTTTCTATCATCGGGAGGACGTCGGCACCTATCTGCGTCTGTTCGCACCCATGGTGCTCTCGCTCTACACCGACGCCATTGTCGACGGAATGCTCAAGGGTCTTGGTGAGCAGGTCGCCTGTGCGCGCTATAATACGATCACGTCCGCGCTCGATGTCGCCATCCTGTTCCTCTGCCTGCCCCGTTTCGGCCTGCGCGCCTACCTGTTCAGCTTCTTCCTGACGCATTTGATGAACTTTGCGCTCAGCCTGCACCGGCTGCTCGCCGTCACCGGCTATCTCCCCTCGTTTTCCCGCACACTCCGCACCCTGTTCTCCACAGCCGCCGCCACCGCCGTATCTTCCCTGCTCCATGTCGACCAGTTGAACCTTCCCGGCATCCTGTTCTGCCGTTCTCTGCTGTTTTGCACGCTGCTCCTGCTGGTGCTGCTTCTGACCGGTGCATTCTCCTCCGCGGATTTCCATCTGCTTTCCAACGCGCTCTGCAAAAAAAGCAGCCATTGACACCTGACCACAGAGGCACTACAATGGAGCGAAAGGGAGGGACGCTATATGGCAGAGTTTCAAGTGCATCCGTTTCCGCCGGTCTTTGACGCCGCTTCCCGCATTTTGATTCTTGGTTCTTTCCCCTCGGTCAAATCGCGCGCGGAGCAGTTTTTCTACGCGCACCCGCAAAACCGTTTCTGGCGCGTCCTTTCAGCGCTTCTCGGCCAGCCTTGCCCCGTCACAATCCCCGAAAAACGCGCGTTCCTGCTCTCCGGCCACATTGCGCTCTGGGACGTGATCGCAAGCTGTGAGATCACCGGCTCCAGCGACAGCAGTATCCGAAATGTCGTTCCAAACGATCTCTCCCTGATTTTTCGCGCCGCGGACATCCGCACAGTGTACTGCAACGGCGGCACCTCGCTGCGGCTCTACCAAAAATATCAGCAGCCGGTCACCGGAATTCCCGCAGCCGGCCTTCCCTCCACCAGTCCTGCAAATGCGGTCTGGTCGTTGGAGCGGCTCTGCGCGGCATGGAATCCCATTGTAACGGCGCTCGAAAATAAAATTTGAAAAGCCCTTGACAATTCGACGATTCATGCTATAATAATGAAGCTGTTTGAAACAGCCATGCTACTGTAGCTCAGTTGGTAGAGCGCGTCATTGGTAATGACGAGGTCGGCAGTTCGAATCTGCCCAGCAGCTCCAAAAAGCGATTCACCTATCTCGGTGGATCGCTTTTTTGTATTTCTTGATATTCGAACTGCCGGTCTCCTGCGCCAAAGGCGCTTTTTATCGGCAACGAAGGTTGGCCGCGCTGCGGCGAACCTTCAGCAGCTCGAATCTGTGTCTAATAATCCCCCGGCAGACTGTCTGCCGGGGGATTTTGCGCTATCCAAGTAGGAGCCGTTCCAGTTCTGCCATCGAATCCAACAGAAAATCCGCACCGTTTTCCGCCAGCACCTCGCGTGGGCGATATCCCCAAGCGGTTCCCGCTGCCCAGAATCCCACGCCGGACGCAAACGCCATGTCAGTGTCTCCGTCGCCGCAGAATACAATCTGCTCCGGCTGCAAGTCCAGCAGCGCCAACATCTGTCTGCCGGCATCCGGGGCAGGCTTCAGCGGCCGCACCCCATTATTACCCCAGAGAAATGTGAACTCCACGTCCGGGAAATAGTGTTGCATAACGTGCTGCGCGGTCGTTTCCGTCTTGTTCGTTACCATGCCGAGCCGGATTCCCGCGCGGCTGAGCGCACGCAGCAGCGCACCGGCGCCGGGATATTCCTTCGTCAGCACCGTATCGTGCTCACTGTAATACGCGCGACCGTAATCCCGCAGCGCAATGATCGTCTGCTCGTCTGTCCCGGCGGGCGCAGCTCTGCGGTAGAGTGTCAGCAAGCCGTTTCCGACAAAGTTTCGGTAGGCTTCCAGCGGATGCCCCGGCAGGCCGAAGTGGTGCAGCGTCTCGTTTGCGGCAGTCCCCAGATCGCCAACCGTGTCGAGCAGTGTACCGTCCAGGTCGAATGCCACCGCACGGATTGCCGATCGGTCAAACCGTTTTGTCTGTTCTGTCAATTGTTCCATCTTTGACCCCCCATGCCTCTATTGTTCCGGTTTTTCTCTGGTAAAACTCCGCAGCAGATCAGCCTTCCTCGTACTTTTTCGCGCTCTGCTTTTCCACAACCTGCACAATGCGCGAAATTGCCACACTGAGCACTGCGTTGATCGCCAGCTCAATCAGGAAGTTTGCGCCGGTCACAACCACGAACAGATAGTAAATCACGTCCGTCCCGCCGGCAAACGCCACGAGTGCCGGGCGCATCACCGTCATCATCGCCAGCACAAAAATACCGGTGTTGACAATCGGCGCACAGACGGCTGCAACAATGCAGCCGATCGTCTGATTCTTCCGCAGCGCGTGGTAGACCAGTCCCGCAACCCAGCCACAAGCAATCGCCTTGACCAGGCAGGTTGCAATCGTCCAGAACGGACTCATTGCAATCATGGCCTGCGTGCCCGCGTCCGCACCGGTCAGGCCGGCCACCGCGGTCACAATGCCAAAGATCGTGCCAAGCCCTGCGCCCGCTGCCGGGCCATACAAGATTGCGCCAATCACAATCGGCACCAGTGTCAGCGAAATCGGAATCGGACCGATCTTGATGCCGCTTGCCACCGTCTGCAAGACGACAACCAGTGCCGCCAGCAGCGCAAGGCCAACCATACGTTTGATGTTTTCGTGTTTCATTTGTGTTACCTCCAGCTTTCGCTCCGAATCAATCTCGGATGCAATACTTTGGTTTGGTGACACCTCAATCCCCCGTCTGCAGTGCACACGCGTTTTTTATCAAAACTGCGCCAGATTTTCTTGCAATACACAACATAGTTCTCGAAATTCTGACTTGTCAGAGCAAAAAGCGCTTCGTGTTCGCTCCTGCTGCGGGCATTGCGGCATCCCCTTGAATTTCAGCGATGATCCAGCCGAAATTCAGACGTACGTACCTGACGTTCTGTCAGGGGATCTCCTCCTCAACCGGCGGATTGGGGTTCTCGCCGTTTTTCATGGCTTCCCACTGTTCCTTCGTCACAAGAAGCTGCCGCGGCTTCGAGCCCTCAAAGCCACCGACAATCCCCTGTTCCTCCATCTCGTCCATAATGCGTGCCGCGCGGGCATATCCCAGCTTCAGCCGCCGTTGGAGCATAGAGACGGAAGCCTGTCCGGTTTCCAAAATCACATCTACTGCGGCAGGCAGCATTTCGTCGCCCTCGTCGCCGCTGGCTGCCGGCGCATTTGCCGCAGCCGTGCCGCTGCTGCCGCTGCCCTTGCCGCTTTCCGCCGCTTTCTTCTCGATCTCCGCCATCACTTCGTCCGAATAATCTGCCGTGTTCGTCTGTTTGACAAACGTCACGACCTCCTGCACCTCGTCGTCGGTGAGCTCGCGGGCCTCCTTGCCGGACACCTCCTCGGCGCTGACGGCGGCGAGGACCATGCGG
>CAKUJA010000093.1 GCA_934661135.1 uncultured Oscillospiraceae bacterium | reverse complement strand
ACCGCATGCAGCAAACAAGAGGTGAAGAAGCTGCGTGAGGATATGCAGTTCGGCGGCGACGACCAGTGGTCCAATATGCTCGGCGGCACGGAGCTGATTCGCCGCAAGCTCGGCAAGGACGCGCACGCGATGACCATTACGCTGCTGACCGACTCGCAGGGCAAGAAGATGGGCAAGACCGCAGGCAACGCCGTCTGGCTCGACCCGAATAAGACCAGCCCCTTCGATTTCTATCAGTATTGGCGCAACGTCGGCGATCAGGACGTCATGAAGTGCATCCGGATGCTGACGTTCCTGCCGCTGGAGCAGATCGACGAGATGGACAAGTGGGAGGGCAGCCAGCTCAACCGCGCGAAGGAAGTTCTCGCGTTCGAGCTGACGAAGCTCGTCCACGGCGAGGAGGAAGCGCAGAAAGCTGAGGACGCGGCGAAGGCGCTGTTTGCGGGCGGTGCGGACGACTCCAATATGCCGACAACCGAGATCTCGGAGGAGCAGCTCACAGACGGCAAAATCGCTGTGCTCGACCTGATGATGGCCTGCGGACTCATCCCGTCGAAGGGCGAAGGACGGCGGCTTGTGCAGCAGGGCGGTGTGATGGTGAACGACGAGAAGGTCGGAAGCATCGACGTCAGCTTCACTGCCGCGCAGCTCAAGGATGGCCTGAAAATTCGCAAGGGTAAGAAAATTTTCCACAAGGCGATTTTGAAATAAGTGACCAGACCCGGATGCGAACTTCTTCGCGTCCGGGTTTTTCCCACTGCTGCGCGGACGGGCGGACAGGGTCGTCCGCCCATACAGGGTGCGGTGCACAATGAAAGTAACCACTGAATCAATCGTCTGCGGTGATCGGCAGATCTTTTGCCCCGACTGCGCAGGTTGAAAAACTTGAAAGGCATACAGTATTCCTGCGAAAAAATCTCTTGCGCAGCGCAAAAATCCCTCGCTGCCGGTCACATCATGCGTTTTCAGCTACACCCTGGAATTTGCGCTTTTCAGCGGGAAGTTTCTATGCTATACTGGACGTGCAGCTCATAGGATTCTATGAGGTGATGGATATGAAAAATCGGCCTGCGTTGGTGCTGGCGGTCAGTCTTTTTGCGTTGGTTGCGGCAATGTGTCTCTACTCCGCACCGCGGCTGGCGGAGGAGGTCTCCGCCTATGTCCGGGCGGAGCCGGTCGTGGTGATCGACGCGGGACACGGCGGCGAGGACGGCGGCGCAAGCTCGCCGGACGGGGTGCTTGAAAAGACGCTGAATCTGGAGATTGCGCAGAAAATCGATGCGCTGCTGCAATTTGCGGGAGTGAAAACAGTGATGCTGCGGGAGACGGACACAGCGCTCTATACGGATGGGTGCAGCGGCATTGCGGAGAAGAAGGTCTCCGACCTCAAACACCGCGTGCTGCTGACCAATCAGGTGGAAAACGCGGTACTGCTCAGCGTCCATCAGAACTTTTTTACAGAGTCCAAATATCGCGGAGCACAGGTCTTTTATGCAAAGACGGACGGCAGCCGCGAATTGGCAGAGCGGATTCAGGGAGCGCTGCGCACGGACGTTGACCCGGACAACCACCGGCAGGTAAAGCCGTCGCAGGGCGTATATCTGATGGAGCACGTGAACGGAACGGCGGTATTGGTGGAGTGCGGGTTTTTGTCGAACCCGGCGGAGACCGCACTGCTGCAAGCCGAAACATACCAGAAGAAGCTCAGTGCAGCGGTCTGCGGTGCGCTGACCGAATGGCTCAGCGAGAGAGGATTAGAGGATGAAGTCTAAGACGGTATTTGTCTGCAAGGAGTGCGGCAACGAGACGCCGCGCTGGCAGGGACAGTGCCCGGCGTGCGGCGCCTGGAACTCGATTGTGGAGTTTGAGGACAAAAAGGCGCCGGCGCGCCAGAACGCCGTGCGCGGCGCGGCGCGCGCAACGCCGAAGCGTCTGCGCGACGTGACGGTGGACAGCGAGATCCGCTTTTCCACAGGTCTCGGCGAGCTTGACCGGGTTCTGGGCGGCGGCGGCGTGGCCGGGTCGCTGGTGCTGGTGGGCGGCGCGCCGGGTATCGGCAAGTCGACGCTGCTGCTGCAAATCTGCTCCTATCTCGGACGGACGGCGCAGGTGCTCTATGTATCCGGCGAGGAATCGGAGCAGCAGATCAAGCTGCGCGCGGCGCGGCTGCACGTGGACAACGACGAGCTGATGCTGCTGTCGGAGACCGATCTTGACGCGATTTTGGAGAGCGTGGACGCGGTGAAGCCCGATATTTTAATCGTCGACTCGATTCAGACGCTCTACCACGCGGATAACACGTCCTCACCGGGCAGCGTATCGCAGGTGAAGGAGTGCACAATGCTGCTGATGCAGCTTGCAAAGTCGACCGGGATTACGGTCTTTGTCGTCGGGCACGTCAACAAGGAAGGTGCGATCGCAGGACCGAAGGTGCTCGAGCATATGGTGGACTGCGTGCTCTACTTTGAGGGCGAGCAGACGAGTAACTACCGCATTTTACGCGCCGTAAAGAACCGCTTTGGCTCGACGAACGAGATCGGCGTATTTGAAATGGAGAGTGAGGGACTGGTGGAGGTTCCGAACCCGTCGGAGATGCTGCTCTCCGGGCGGCCGCTGCACGCGCCGGGCACGTGCGTGGCGTGTGTGATGGAGGGTTCGCGGCCGGTGATGGCTGAAATTCAGGCGCTCGTTGCGCGGACGAGCTTCAATGTGCCGCGGCGGACAACCGACGGCTTCGACTTCAACCGGGCAAATCTGCTGTTTGCGGTGCTGGAAAAGCGCGGCGGACTGAACATCGGGATGTGCGACGGATATGTCAACGTCATCGGCGGCTTGCAGCTCAACGAGCCGGCGGCCGATCTTGCGCT
The DNA here is from genome assembly GCA_934661135.1 of uncultured Oscillospiraceae bacterium. GTDB lineage: Bacteria > Bacillota > Clostridia > Oscillospirales > Oscillospiraceae > CAG-170. The sequence goes on along the minus strand of CAKUJA010000093.1, from coordinate 5,289 downwards.
GGTGCTGGCGGTCGCTTCGAGCTACCGCGACAAGCCGATGGACTCCGACGTGACGGCAATCGGCGAGGTCGGTTTGACCGGCGAGGTGCGCTCGGTGCTGGCCTTGCAGCAGCGGCTTGGCGAGGCAGCGCGGATCGGGTTTAAAAAATGCCTGATTCCGCGGCACGGAACAGGCAATTTACAGATTCCGGACGGCCTGGAGGTCGTGCGGGTACGGAATATCCGGGAGGCAATTGAATTTTCCCTGCCGGTTTGAAAAAGGGGAGCGGAGCATGGAAGCGAGAGCGTTATTGAATGCGCTGCACGTGGCGGAGCGGCTGAAGGATGAGACGCGGCACTGCGATACGTCCGGCGGACGGCATGAATCGGTCGCGGAGCATAGCTGGCGGATTGCGCTGATGGCATTCTGGATGCAGGACGACTTTCCGGACATCGACATCGACAAGGTGATTCGGATGTGCCTGATTCACGACCTCGGCGAGTGCTTCATCGGCGACATTCCGACGTTTACCAAGACCGCAGCGGATGATGCGCGCGAGGAAGCGGAGCTGATGGCGTGGGTACGGAGCCTGCCGGCGCCTGTTTCCGGGGAAATGGAAGCGCTCTACCGCGAAATGCTCGCGCTGGAGACGCCGGAGGCCAAGCTCTACAAGTCGCTGGACAAGCTGGAGGCCATCGTGCAGCACAATGAATCGGATATTTCCACTTGGGAACCGCACGAATATCAGCTCAACATGACGTATGCGGACGACACGGTCGCATGGTCGCCGGTTCTTCGCACGCTGCGCGAGGAAATCCGGGAGGATACGAAAGCGAAGATTGCTGAAGCCAACACAACACAATAAAAACACAGCCACCGGCGAAGCCGGTGGCTGTGTTTTTATAGACGGGCAGCGGTTCCGTCCCCGGTGCGGCTTCGGGTGTATCTGAAAACGCATGATGTGACCGGCAGCGAGGGATTTTTGCGTTGAGCAAGACATTTTTCCACAGGAATACTGACGTATTTCAAGGAAAAATGACGTGGCACAGTGCGAAAAGACCCGCTGTCCGGGTGCGTTGAGAGTTTTCAGATACACCCTAGTATTCGATTTCCTGCGCGGCGGGGATTTCGAGCAACTCGGGGGTTTCCAGCAGGGTTTTCAGCAGGCGGATGGTCTTGGAATAATAGTAGCCGTCTGCCAAACGCTCGTCGATGGTCAGGCCAAGGTCGAGCATTTCACGCATTTCAAACGTACCATCCTCATGGAACACCGGGCGCATTGACTTTTCGCCGATGATGCAGAAGATGGAGCAGGTGCCCCAGTTCGTCAGATGGTGGTAGCCGGATTTGAGCTTGATCGAGCCGAGATTGGAGAGGACAACCGAGCAGTAATACGGGTCAGTCTCAATGATACTGGCAGGGACAAAGCCGTGGACGTCGAGCCGCGTCAGAATCCAGACGATGAATTTTCCGAGCCAGCGCGGCATCCGGTTGAACAGATTCATGCTGTCGGTCGAGGAGTCGACCTTGTTGACGTCGCGACAGTCGAGAATCTGGTGGCGCAGATCCTCATGGATGGTTTCGAGCGTGGAATCGTCCTTTGCGTGGATGACAGCCAGCGCTTCCGCCGCGTTGTCGGCAAACTGCTTTTTGACGACGAACGACGCCGAGACCTCGTTGCGCTGATAGAAGTTCTTATTGGCGATGAAGCGGTTCATCTTCGGGCGAAGCGTGATGGTCTTGATGAGCGCGGCAACGATGACATGGAACATCGTATAACGGAACTCTGTCTCGTTTGCGTTCAGCTTGGCGAGATAGGCGTTCATGTTCGTCAGGTCGATGGTCTCGGAGATGTACGCTTCATTGTCGCAGCGGTTCGGATAGATCAGCGGCGTAATGAAGTGCATCCCGTCGAGGTCGCGCAACAAAACGCCGTCTTTCCGGTCGCCCCAGCGACGCTTTTGTTTCTCCATAGTAATAATCACACACCTTAAAAATGGCGGGATTTCCCGCCAAGATAGCAACATCATAACAAATTTCGGCTGAAAATGCAAGTAGACGACCGGATTTTCGGCAGAAAACCGACAAAAAGGAAGCGCGGCAGGGGAATTTTGGGCAAGTGCACCGTGGATTGGCAGAGCTTTGTATATTTATTACAAAACGCAGCGCGGATTTCGATAGATTTTTCATATTTCAGCACTTGACATCGCTAAAGTGAGCGGGTATAATGAGTCCAACATTTCAAGGAGGTGCGCAACATGATGCAGTTCAACCGTCAGCAGAATACCGCTTACGCCGATGCAGCTACGTGCGCACCGGCTGATTGTGCTGCGACCTGCGCGGGTATGGAATCCGGCAAGATTACTCTGGACACTGCTATGTTCGCAGTGTCCTTTTTTGTTATTCTGGTAGTAGGCATTATTGGCCTTGTTCTGCGCGTTAGCCTGCTGGTACTGGTACTGATGATTACCGGCCTGCTCGTATGGGGCAGTGAGGAAACGGCAAAAAGCAAGAACGCAACGTGTCCGACGGTAGCTTGAAGCGCCGCAGGGGACAAAGGGAAGCGGATCTGCTTTTTGCAGAGCCGTTTTTTTATTGCTTACAGCCGGCAGATCACAGCCGGTTACAATATCGCAAAACCCATAAAGAAACGCAAAAAGTGAGGTAAACGAAAATGAAAAAATCCATGAAACTCATCAGCCTCGTGTTGGCAGTTTTGATGCTGCTTGGCTGCCTGACAGCCTGCGGCAGCGACAAGACTGAGACCACAACACCGAGCACCGACAGCAGCTCGACCGATACTTCGGCCAGCAACGACAGCAGCTCCGGCGATTCCAGCGACAGCTCCTCTGAGGGCGGCGAGATCACCATCGCCTTCATCGGCAACACCACCGGCGACTATGCCCAGTATGGTATTCCCGTGCGCAACGCTGTCATGATGTACTTCGATCAGCTCAATGCCGCCGGCGGCATCAACGGCAAGACCGTCAAGGTTCTTGAGTATGACGACAAGGGCGACGGCGTTGAGGCTGTCAACTCCTACAATCTGGCTAAGGAAAATGGTATCACCGCTGTGGTTGGTTCCGTTCTGACCGGCCCGACGATTGCTCTGGCAGACGCAACTTACGACGACAATATGCCGCAGATCACCGCTTCCGCAACGGCGGCTGGCGTCACCATCATGGAGGATACCGGCGAGGTTCGCAGCAACGTGTTCCGCGCCTGCTTCATCGACCCGTTCCAGGGCGAAAAGATGGCGAGCTATGCCGTGGAAAAGCTCGGCGCCAAGACCGCTGCAATCTTCTTCCAGACCGGCAGCGACTACTCCGAGGGTCTGAAGGACGCTTTCGTCGCCAAGGCAGAGGAGCTTGGTCTTGAGATCGTCGACACCGAAGCTTTCGCGGAAGGCGACAAGGACTTCAAGGCGCAGATGACCAACATTGCAAACAAGGCTCCGGACGTTGTCTTTGCTCCGATCTACTACGCTGAAGCTGGTCTGGCCATCTCCGCTGCACGCGCTGCCGGCTGCGAAGCAACCTTCCTCGGCGGCGACGGCTTTGGCTCCGTCAAGGACTATGCTTCCGCAGAGGATCTGGAAGGCTCCGTCTACTGCTCCGGCTACGCTCCCGGCACCGAGAGCGTTGCACAGTTCGAGAAGGACTACTGCGAGACCTACAATGTGGAAACCGTCCCGAATATGTTTGCCCCGCTCGCATACGACGCTGCAATGATCATGGCCTACGGCCTTCAGGCTGCTGAGGATCAGGGTCTCACCGCCGGTACTGCGGAATATATGCAGGCTGTCATCGACGCGATCAAGACCATGGACGGCGTGCCCGGCATCACCGGCTCGTTCTCCTTCGACGACAACAACAACCCGATCAAGTCCGTTGCTATCATCGAGCTGACCGGCGGCGACGAGGTCTACAAAGAAATGTATTAATTTGTAGGCAAGACCGCAAAATTGCGTCTGCGGCCTTCAACGGATCTTTTGTCTCAATTCTTCGCTTTGGAAAACTTGAAATACACAAAGTATTCCTGCGTTTTCCAAATCTCGACTTGATCCAAAATCTTTCGCTGAATGCACTTGCCGAATCTTGCGGTATTGCCTTTTCTTCTAAAGTGATTTCTTTTGAAGAAACAAAACATCCAAACGGTTCGGTGCGGGGAAACCCGCACCGAATCGGCGCGGACACTGGATGGGTGCTTTCAAGCCGATTGACGGCAGCCATCGGGTGTCCGCACCCCATAGCACAAAAAAGAGGAGAAAGAGAGGTTTCACTATGTCGCTGCTGTTTTCACAGATCTTAAACGGCTTGCAGACCGGCTCGATCTACGCATTGGTCGCGCTGGGCTACAGCATGGTCTACGGCATTATCCTGCTTCTGAACTTCGCCCACGGCGATATTATTATGGTAGGCGCATACGCTGCGTTCTACGCAATGACCACGTTCCATCTTCACCCGATCGTATCGGTTATAATTGCGGTTGCGGCAAGCACCATTCTCGGTGTTGTCATTGAAAAGGTCGCTTACACGCCGCTGCGTAAGGCACCGCGCCTGAGCCTGCTGATTACGGCAATCGGCATTTCGTTCCTGCTGGAAAACGGCGCACAGCTCTTGTTCGGTGCTGACACAAAGAGCATGGACCCGATTGTGACCGGTCAGATTATGCTCGGCAGCCTGAAACTGAGCCGCGCGGCGCTGCTGACAATCGCGGTGACGGTTGTCGCAATGATTGCGCTGACGCTGACCGTCCAGAAAACCAAGCTCGGCAAGGCAATGCGTGCCGTGTCGGAGGACATGGGCGCGGCACAGCTCATGGGGATCAGCCTGAACAAGACCATTTCGTTTACATTTGCCATCGGTTCGGCGCTGGCCGGTATCGGTTCCGTCCTGTATCTCTGTGCGTATCAGCAGGCGTCGCCTACAATGGGCTCGATGCTCGGCCTGAAAGCATTTGTCGCGGCGGTGCTCGGCGGCATCGGCTCGATTCCGGGCGCGATGATCGGCGGCTTTGCCATCGGTCTGCTGGAAGCGCTGGTTTCGGCAGTCAACCTGTCCGTCTGGAAAGACGGCGTTGTGTTCGCAATTCTGATCATCGTCCTGCTGGTCAAGCCTACCGGTATCCTTGGCCGCCCGCAGGTGGAAAAAGTTTGAGAAAGGGGAGTGTCGTCCGATGAAAAAACAGCAATCGCTCATCCGCATTCCCATGCCTGCGCGCTATGGTATCAACCTGGTGCTGGTGGTGGCCGTCTGGTTTCTGCTGACATCGCTGATCTCCGCCGGAACGATCTCCAACTACTGGAG
>CAKUJA010000092.1 GCA_934661135.1 uncultured Oscillospiraceae bacterium | reverse complement strand
GTGTAAACAGCATTACCGTCAGCGAAAATTTGCCGACTGTCAGCACCGTCTGGATATTCAGGCTCGCGCCGAGCAGAATAATTGCAAATTTCAGAATCTTCTTCGAGGTGAACTTGATTCCCGGCGCCATCGCAGCAGTCGGCTTCCGGAAATGATTGATAAGCATCCCCAGAAACAGCGCGATGACCGACGCGCCAATAAAATGCAGTCCTGCCGACGTTTCCAGAAGCTCCAATCCCTTTGCAACGGCCGCAATCACCAGCGCCAATGCCAAGCCGGGAAGCAATATGCGAATTCGTTTCATAAAATTCCTCCTATTTTTCTCTCTGGCCTATATTATAGCGCCGCAATATGATAAAATAAAATTATGTTTTAGAATGTCTCAATTCATATTATTTATCGGAGTGTTCTTCTATGGAACAAAAATTGACAACATTTTTAACCCTCTGCCGCACCATGCACTATCGAAAAGCCGCGGATCTGCTGCACCTGACACAACCGGCCGTCACCAAACAGATTCAAGCGCTGGAAGCGCAATTTGGCGTAAAACTCTTTTCCTACGACGGACGTATCCTACGAAAAACGCCACAGGGAGATCTGCTGGAAGCCTACGCCATCAGTCAGCAGTACAACGACGCTGAGCTGCTGCGCGCCCTGCACGCGGAGTCAAAAACCGCGCTGCGCATCGGCGCCACCAAGTCTATCGGCGACTATATTCTCATCCCGGAAATCCGCCGCTTTCTCTCGGAGCCAGAACACACACTGGATTTCACCGTAGACAATACCGCCCATCTGCTCGCTCTGTTGGAGGAGGGTGCACTGGATTTCGTCATTTTGGAAGGCCTATTCGACAAACAGCGCTACGACCACTTTCTGCTGCGGCAGGAGTCCTACATCGGCGTCTGCTCTACCGAGCACCGCTTTGCCAGGCAGACGGTTTCCTTGCATGACCTTTTTACGGAGCGCCTGATCCTGCGGGAAGCCGGCTCTGGCACGCGTCTGATCTTAGAGCGCGAGCTTGCACAGCAGGGATACACCATCTCCGCGTTCTCAAACCGCATCTGCATCAGCAGCTTCAAAATCATTCGGGAGCTGGTCGCAAACGGCCTTGGCATCAGTTTTCTCTATGCCGCCGTCGTTGGCGACGATCCGCAATTTGGCCGTTTCTCCTGCCCACCGCTGACTGGAACGCATGAGCTGAACGTTGTCTACCTCAAGCATACTAACGCTGCGGAATATGCGCGCCGCTTTTTACAATTGCCGCAGCAAAACACTTGGGGTGTATCTAAAACTGAAAATGTGACCGGCAGCGAGGAATTTTTGCGTTGAGCAAGACATTTTTTCGCAGGAATACTGACGTATTTCAAGGAAAAAAGACGCAGCACACCGCAAAATCCCCGCCGTCCGGGTGCGTTGGGAGTTTTCGGATACACCCTAGGGTGTATCTAAATACCTGTACGCTCCGAAAAACAAACAACAGGCCATGGCAGCCTTTTGCTCGCCATGGCCTGTTGTTGCAATGATACTGATTATAAACCTTATGCGCTTACGAAAGCAGCACCGAGTCCGTTTCTTCCTGCACACCGGTTTTCTGCGCAAACCGCGCCAAAAGATCGGCCTTCGTCAGTTTTTTCTTCTCCTCACCGGAAATATCCAGCACAATCTGCCCCTGATCCATCATAATCAGCCGGTTTCCGTGGCGGATGGCATCGGTCATATTGTGTGTAATCATCATCGCAGTGAGCTGATGCTCCTGAATGATCTGATCGGAAAGCTCCAACACTTTTGCCGCCGTTCCGGGGTCGAGTGCCGCCGTATGCTCGTCGAGCAGCAGCAGCTTCGGCGTTTGAAGCGCCGCCATCAGCAGCGTCAACGCCTGCCTCTGGCCGCCGGAAAGCAGGCCGACCTTCGCCGTCATCCGATCTTCCAAGCCAAGGCCGAGCCGCGCAAGCTGATCGCGGTAAATCTTCCGCTCCTTCTGCGAAATACCCCAGCGGAGCGTCCGCTTTTGTCCGCGGCGGTAGGCAAGCGCCAGGTTTTCTTCAATCTGCATATTCGGCGCCGTGCCCATCATCGGATCCTGAAACACACGCCCAATATACGGCGCGCGCTTATATTCCGGCATTCCGGTCACGTCAACCCCACCGATCTCAATCGCGCCAGCATCCACCGGCCACACACCGGCGACCGCGTTGAGCAGCGTCGACTTGCCCGCGCCGTTGCCGCCGATGACCGTCACAAAATCGCCCTCATTCAGGTGGAGACTCAGGTCGCGGATCGCCTTCTTTTCATTGATCGTACCGCGGTTAAATGTTTTTGCAATATGTTCAATGTTCAGCATCCGTCAACGCCCCTTTCCGCTCATTTTCTTCGCATGGGAGAATGAGCTTTTTGCCTGCGCCTGCAAATGCGGCACCGCGAGGAATATCGCCACAATGATTGCAGTAAACAGCTTGAGGTCGTTCGGATCGAGCTTCAGCCAAAGGATGATAACCATGACCGCGTAATAGATCACGCCGCCGAGCACTACAAACGCCAGCCGAATTGCAAAGTTGCAGCCTTTTTTGAAAAACGCGTCACAGAGCACTTCGCCAATGATGATTGCCGCCAGACCGATAACAATCGCGCCGCGTCCCATGCTGACGTCTGCTGTACCCTGATACTGCGTCATCAAACCGCCGGCCAGCGCCACCATGCCGTTGGAAAGGCCAAGGCCGATAACCTTCATTGTCTCAATGTGAATGCCTTGCGCACGGCTCATTGCCGGGTTCGCGCCGGTTGCACGCATCGCACACCCCTGCTCCGTACCGAAATACCAGTACAGCAGAGCGATGGCGGCCGCCGCCAACACAACCCCCATTAAAATCGCCTGCGGGATATGGAGCGATGAGAGCATGAAGCCATTTTTGCTTTCCCAGAACATTCCGAACTTCTTGATGCTTGCCGTCTGGTTCGCTTTCGTCATAATACGCAGATTGATGGAATAGAGCGAGAACTGCGTGAGGATACCGGCAAGAATTGCCGGTATCCCGAGTTTCGTATGCAGCCAGCCGGTCACAAGGCCGGTCAGCACGCCGGCTGCCAAAGCTGCCAGCAACGCCGCCCACGACGGCCAGCCTGCCAACAGCAGCATGACCGTCACCGCTCCGCCGGTGGCGAACGAGCCGTCCACAGTCAGGTCTGCGATGTCGAGCAGGCGGAACGTGATAAACACGCCCAGCGCCATCAAACCCCAAATAATGCCCTGCGCCACGGCAGCGGGCATTCGGGTCAATAAATTCAGCACGCTCAGGGAACCAAAGTATGCGGATAGGCTCATAGTGGAAACCTCACTTTAATTTTACTTACAAATTACTCCTCGATGGCCTCGTAGCCTTCGGGAACCGTGATGCCAAGCGCTTCGCAGCGGGACGCGACATACTTTTTCACCGGGTTCTGGAAGTACTCAATCGGCATCTCCGAAATGTCAGCTTCGCCGGTCAGAATCTTGACCGCCATTTTGCCGGTGGTCACGCCGAGATCATAATAGTTGATCGACAGCGTCGCAATGCCGCAGCCTTTGCAGATGCCTTCTTCGCCGGCCACAATCGGAATACCCGCGGGTTCTGCCACATTGTTGATGGCTTCGGTGCAGGAAGCGGCAGTGTTGTCGGTCGGAATATAGAGCGCGTCGCACTCATCGCAAGCCGTTGCCGTAACGGTGGCAACATCATTGGAGTCTGCAAATGTGTAGACATTGACCGTGATCCCCGCGTTCTCCAGCGCAGCCATCACGACGTCTGCCTGATAGACGGAGTTCGGCTCTGCGGAGCAGTAGAGAATGCCAACAGTCTTTGCTTCCGGAATCAGCTCCATCAGCATCTCTGCTTGCTGGTCAAGCGGTGCGAGGTCAGACGTACCGGAGACGTTGCCGCCAACGGTGCCGCTGAAATCATCAATATCCAGCGCCACGCCGTATTCCGTAACGGCAGTGCCGAGGATGGGGATGTCCTGCGTCGCGGAAACCGCCGCCTGAAGCGCCGGAGTTGCGTTGGCAAGAATCAGATCCACGCCGGAAGCAACAAAGCCGGAGCAGATCGTACCGCAGGTCGGAATATCGTTGGAAGCATTCTGCTCCTCAAACACGACCTTGTCGCCCAGCGCTTCGGTCAGTGCATCCTTAAAACCCTGCGTTGCCGCATCGAGCGCTTCGTGCTGCACGAGCTGGCAAATACCAACCGTGTAAACCTTGCCGTCATCCGCGGCGTCTGCGGCGTCTGCACTCTCATCAGCGGTATCCGCAGCATCCGCTGCCGTATCCGTGGAAGCAGTGTCATTCGTGGTGTCTGCGGCGGGCGTGGTCTTGCTCGCGCAGGCAGTCAGTGCCAGCAGCATACAAACTGCCAGCAGCAGAGCGATTACATTCTTTTTCATAGTTTTTTCTCCTTTTTGCAGTGAAATCAAAAAACAGGACGTCGCCCAACTGGGCAGCGTCCTGTCATTTCCACACTCAGAATATGGCGACTGGCTGCACCGCGGCTTGGGGCGTGCGACGAATAAGGCCAGCAAAGCTGACCTTGGTAAAATAGAAATAGAGCTGCCCGGACGATTGCGTTCTGCTCTGCTTTGCCATATCGTCCACTCCTTCCGTAAGTCCCCGGCTTGCGCCTTCGCTTTTCTTGTGCAGTATCATAGCGCTTTAAACCAGCGAAGTCAATTGTAATTTTGCCTAAAAAATGCGCGAATTTTTCTCCGATTTTCTCATATTTATCATTCATTACCGAATTACTGCAAGCAGATTCCCATATTTTTGAAAAGAAAACAGGCAACGGTTTCTCCCGTTGCCTGTAAACAGCCTGGGGTGTATCTGAAAACTGGTGATGTGACCGTCAGCGTGAAAAAACCGCCGTCCGGGTTCGCTAGGAGTTTTCAGATATACCCTAAGCAAAACACAAATCGTATTCTCAGGGCAAATCGAACTCCCGTTCCAGAAGCTCGCGTACCTTCTCCATGTTTTCCTCGTTATACTCCAACTCACCGTTGTCGAAGAACAGTGCCGCACTATATATAATCGCACGGACGATAAACGTCTTTCTCTTACGCACATCCTCAGGCATATGCACTTCCTCACAATACTGTGAGACAACCTCATAGGTTTTGGTGCTCAGTTTTCCGCGCAGTACGCGGTATTCCTCGTCACACTCCTGAAAATTCTGCATAATAATCCGCCGGAACGCCGTATGCTCCGTTAAGAATCGGATGTAGTGCATACTGACCTCTACAAGCTGCTCCCGGCTGCTCAAATCCTTACACTGCTTCAGCAGCACTGTCTGTGCCGCATCATATTGCCGATTGATGTACCCAAAAATCTCCGCGATAAATTCATGGGTATCTTTAAAATGCTTATATGGAGCAGCGCAGGACACGCCGCACACTTTTGCCACGCGGCGCGTCGAAAAATGCTGAACGCCGTATTGGTTTAATTCTTCCAGACCTGCTTGGATCAGGCGGTCCCGCGTATTGGAAACGCGTCTCGTTCCTTCACTTGCCATACTCTTCCATCCTTTTCCATTTGTTTTTATTTATTTTACGCAATAAACAGCTATTCGTCAATAGAAAATTCGGCTATTTCCTAACACTCATATACTTGACTAACGGTTAAAAGATGGTATAATCTTGAATGGTTATCATTGTTAATTTAGATGGCTGTATATTATTTTAATTCAGCTATCGATGATAACTCATTTATTTGCCAATCAGGTTATCAATGTTAATTATTTGTGGAGGAGTTATATCATGAACGACAAAGTATTTGAAGCAATTGCAGAACTGATCGCGGAGCGCAATGACTCCGATCCGTCCGAAATCACCCGTGACACCCGCTTTCAGGATGTAGGCATCGACTCCCTCGATACCGTTGAAATGCTGATGAATCTCGAAGATAAGATCGGTGTTGAGATCGAGCTGTCCCAGAAAGTCGAGACCGTCGGCGAGCTTGTCGACTATGTCGTTGCCCACGCGGAATAAGCCATGATTCATACAGAGCTTTGTGATCTGCTCGGGATTGAGTATCCCGTCTTTCAGGGCGGTATGGCTTGGATTGCCGATGGCAAGCTGGCGGCTGCCGCATCGAACGGCGGCGGTCTTGGCATCGTTGCCGCTGGCAACGCACCGGCAGACTATGTCCGTGCGCAGATCCGGATTGCAAAATCGTTGACGGCCAAGCCGTTCGGCGTCAATATTATGTTAATGAGTCCGTTCGCTGATGAGGTTGCACAGGCCGCAGCGGACGAGCACGTTGCGGTTGTAACAACCGGCGCAGGCAATCCCTCAAAATATATGCAGCTTTGGAAGGACGCCGGCATCAAGGTAATCCCGGTCGTCGCGTCTGTTGCCATGGCGAAGCTGATGACGCGCCTCGGCGCTTCTGCACTGATTGCGGAGGGCGGTGAAAGCGGCGGCCATGTTGGTGAGTTGACCACAATGGTTCTTGTGCCGCTTGTCCGCGACGCAAGTACACTGCCGGTGATTGCGGCAGGGGGAATTGCGGATGGCCGCGGCTTTGCTGCGGCAATGATGCTGGGCGCCTGCGGGGTACAGATGGGCACACGGTTCCTCTCCGCAGAGGAGTGCAATATCCACCCCACCTATAAAGAAAAGATCGTCAAGGCCGGCGACCTCGCCACGATGGTCACCGGCAAACGCCTTGGCCATCCTGTCCGCAGTCTGCGGACAGCGTTTGCGCGCAATTACAGCAAAGCCGAATACAGCGCCATGCCGGACGAGGAGCTGGAGCAGCTCGGCGTCGGCGCGCTGCGCAAGGCCGTGCAGGACGGCAACCTCGAGGAAGGCTGCTTCCTCTCCGGCCAGATTGCGGCCATGGTCAACAAGGTGGAACCCGCGGCTGACATCGTCCGCAATGTGGTGGAAGAAGCCGAGCCGATCCTGAAAGGGGCCGCAAAATGGGTAAAATAGCCTTTGTTTTCTCCGGTCAGGGTGCGCAATACCCCGGAATGGGCAAGGATTTGGCAGAGCGGAGCGCAACCGCGCGTGCGGTATTTGCCGCGCTGGACGAAATCCGCCCCGGTACGTCGGAGCAGTGCTTTTCCGCAGATATGGAGGAGCTTTGCAAGACAATCAACACCCAGCCGTGTATGTTCGCCGTGGAGCTGGCGGCGGCGGCAGCGCTGCGGGAGGCCGGAATTCAGGCTGATCTGGCTGCCGGGTTCTCCTTGGGGGAGCTTGGCGCGCTGACCTACGGCGGCGCGATGGAGCTTTCGACCGGATTCCGCCTGGTTTGCAAGCGGGCGGAGCGTATGCAGAAGGCAGCGGAGCTGCACGACACTGGGATGGCGGCCGTGCTGAAGCTCGGCGAGGAGACGGTACGCGAAATCTGTGCACAGCTCGCGGACACCTACCCTGTCAATTTTAACTGCCCGGGGCAGGTAACGGTTGCCGCGGCGAAGCCGCAGCTTGCGCCGCTGTTTGCCGCAGTGAAGGCGCAGGGCGGCCGCGCAGTGCCGCTGAAGGTCAATGCGGCGTTTCACTCTCCATTTATGTCAACCGCCGCAAGAGATTTTTCTGTTGATTTAGAGCATTTCGATCTAAAAGAACCGAAAATTCCGATTTATGCGAACCGGACAGCAGAGCCATATGGCGCGGACGTTGCCGCGCTGCTGGCGGGGCAGATTGACCACCCGGTTTTGTGGGAGAAATCTGTGCGGGCAATGATCGCCGCGGGCGCCGACACGTTTTTGGAGCTTGGACCGGGCAGAACGCTCTGCGGTTTGATTGCGAAAACTGACCCCAACGTCCGCGTTTTTGCGACCGAAAAGGCGGAGGATTTTGAAAAAGTGCTGCAAGAAATTTGCGGCTGAGCTTGCGGCAAAGCTGCGGCAGAAATCTTTGACGCGTTTGCGGCACTTTGCCGGGCGCTGCGGCAAGGGTGCGGCAGGTTGCGGCGCAAGCGCAAACGCTGTTTTACAAAATTTATAACAAGTGTTCTTCGTTTCTTTTTCTGACGGCAAAAGCACTTTTGTGCCCCCATTCTTTTCGCCTCTTTTCGGAGAAAGAGGAAGCGCGCTGCGCTGGGTTACGGCTTGGTTCCGGGAGACGCCCTTGGAATCCGCGGCGTATGTGTTTGCGCCCCCATTCTTTTCGCCTCTTTTCGGAGAATGTTTTTTCGACCCCATTTCCTTTTCTCCTTCAGAAAAGGAAACGGTGTCGAGCCGCCAAAGGAAAAGAGGGCGTGGGGAAA
>CAKUJA010000091.1 GCA_934661135.1 uncultured Oscillospiraceae bacterium | reverse complement strand
TGCAGCGTAGGACGCAAGGTTGTACCGTATCCGTAGGATGTTGCCTGACCGCCATCATCAAGATCGCGTGCGGCGCGTAGTCGGATTGCGTGAGGTGACCAGGGGCGGGCAAATGAGACCGGGAAAATGAGCTGTCACATGATGGCGGCATGGTGCGCAGGTATGGTTTTGCACGCCCTCTTTCTTTTCTTGGCAGTTTGAAACCGTTCTTTTCTTTCTGGCAGAGAAAGAAAAGAATGGGTTCAAAAAGACGATTCTTTGGGTGTGCTGGGAGATCGGAGGTTGCAACGATGTACTGAAACTGCTCCCAGTCCCTCATCCGTCTGCTTCGCAGACACCTTCCCCGGAGGGGAAGGTAATCCGCTGCGGCGGGGATGGGCGGTTCTTCACGGAAAATTCATGAATATTCGCTTGTATATACATGAAAAGTATGATATAGTGGTGGGACACAATGGCGCAGTATCCTAGTCGGCCTCGCCGGTATCGGGGAAGGGCCTAAAAATCCTTTGAAGGGCATATCTATGAAACCTGTGGTGTCTGCTTCTTACGCCCAGTCTGGGGTGGATGCTGGAGGAAGGCAATTTTTTGCCTGCGGCGGACGGGCCAGTCCCAATGGCATGGGAAATACGGACCCGGCCGCTGCGGAGACCGGATATTGTGCAGGGGCGTACTCCCTTTGTGGTAAGCGACCTCTGTACGGTACCGGATTGAACCTGCATTGCGGTGCTACCCGGCTTTCACGCCGTGAACGCTGTGTGCAGCGTAGCCTGCCTTGCGTGAGCAGCTCAGGGAAAGGGAAGCTATGCGTTCGTGCTCCATGGCCTTGGGGCGCTGGGCGATATTCCCTTGAAAGACTGCTTGCAAAAGAGGATAAGAACCGGAGGAGTCTGTTGTGGAAATCACCTAGGCTGTTGGAAACGGACGGATATGGGATTGCGGTACGGCTTGAGTGGCAATCGGGTAGCGGCAGCGGCAACGAACCGCCGGATACACGAAGGGGAAACCACCTCCGCGGCGACGGGAGGCTGTATCTGTGGAAAACAAACCCGACCTAAACCGTAAGATTAACCATATCCGCCGCCATTGCATTTTCCGGCGCCCGGCACAGGACGCCGACCCGAAATGGGAGGATTTTGTGGCTGACACCAAAAAGAAGAAAAGCGGGAAGAAATTGACACCGGATTACCGGTGGATTGTGACGATCTTTTTGCTGACGATGCTTATTTCAGCGGCAATGTCGCTTATTTCGTCCAATCTGCTCGGCAACGCATCGATGGCCGTCTCTTTTTTGATTTTAATTTGCATCATCGCCATCGGCATTCTGTTTGACATCATCGGTGTGGCCGTGACTGCCTGTCCGGAGGCGCCGTTCCACGCGATGGCTTCGCGCAAGGTGCCGGAGGCGCCGGACGCGCTGAGACTGCTGCGGAGCGCGAACCGCGTTAGCTCATTCTGCAACGACGTCATCGGCGACATCTGCGGCGTCATCTCGGGTTCCGCGTCGGCGGTGATTGCGGCGCGCGCGATTGCGTCCATGGACGCCAACGGACGCACGGGGACGATTGTGACGCTGGCGCTGTCGGCGCTGGTGGCGGGACTGACCGTCGGCGGAAAGGCGCTCGGGAAAACGGTCGCCATGGGGAGCAGCGTGCAGGTTGTGCGGACGACCGCCGGTGTGCTGCATTTTTTCCGCACGATATTTCAAAAGATCAGACGCGGCTGACGCGGCTGTGAGGGCATTATGATATTAGAAAAGATACAGTCCAGAGAGGATCTGCTGCGTTTGACGCCGGACGAGGATCGGCTGCTGTGCGCGGAGATCCGGCAATTTCTGGTCAGCCATGTGAGCCGCACGGGTGGTCATCTGGCTTCTAACTTGGGAATCGTGGAGACCGCGGTCGCCATTGAGAAGGTTTTTGATACGTCGCGCGACCGGCTGGTTTTTGACGTGGGACACCAGTCCTATGTGCACAAGATGCTGACCGGGCGGATGGCGGAATTTGACACGCTGCGGCAGTTCGGCGGAATCGCCGGCTTCCCGAAGCCGTGTGAGAGCGAATGCGACGCGTTTGTAGCGGGACACGCATCGAACTCGGTATCGGTGGCGCTCGGAATGGCGCGCGCACGGACGCTGCAAGACGAGAACTATCAGGTTGCGGCGCTGATCGGCGACGGCGCACTGACGGGCGGACTGGCCTATGAGGGGCTGAACAACGCCGGGATCAGCCGGGAGCCGATGGTCGTGATTTTAAACGACAACGGCATGAGCATCACGCGCAATGTGGGCGCGATTTCACGCTATCTGGCAAAGGCGCGGCTGCGACCGAAGTATATTGGATTTAAGATGTGGTACCGCCGGGTGACGGCCAAAAGCGCCGCCGGGCGGAAATTTTACGAGCTGACGCACAAGGTAAAGGAGCGGCTGCGGCGCAGTCTGCTCGGCACAACGCTGTTTGAGACGCTGGGGTTCACATATCTGGGGCCGGCGGACGGGCACGATGTGGAGAAGGTGACGGAGCTGCTGCGCACGGCGGTGCTGCTGCGCGAGCCGGTGATTGTGCACCTGATTACGCAGAAGGGGCGCGGCTACATCCCGGCGGAGCGGACGCCGCAGAAGTTCCACGGAATTGGAAAATTTGACCCGGAGAGCGGAAAAACGCTCAAAACGGGGTGCGACGCGTTCTCGGACGTGTTTGGCAAGGAGCTGACGCTGCTGGGACTGAAGGAGCCGAAGCTCTGCGCGATCACGGCGGCCATGGAGGTCGGCACGGGACTGAACTATTTCGCAGACGCGCTGCCGAAGCGGTTCTTCGACGTGGGCATTGCGGAGGAGCACGCTGTCTCGATGGCGGCGGGCATGGCCAAGCAGGGACTTGTGCCGGTGGTGGCGGTCTACTCGACGTTTTTGCAGCGGAGCTTTGATATGCTGCTGCATGATGTGGCGCTGCTGCATCTGCACGTGGTCTTTGCGGTTGACCGTGCGGGACTGGTCGGCGAGGACGGCGAGACGCACCACGGCATTTTTGACACGGCGTATCTGCGCATTGTGCCCGGAATGCGGGTCTACTGCCCGGCGAGCTTCGCCGAGCTGCGGCAGATGCTCTATCAGGCGATTTACAACTGCAAGGGTCCGGTCGCGGTACGCTATCCGCGCGGCGGCGAGGGAAAACGGTATACCGGCTGTCAGACGCAGACCTGCGTCAGAAGCGGTGCGGACTGCACGCTCGTGTGCTACGGCACGACGATCGAGCGCGCGCTGGACGCGGCGGAGCGCTGCGCGGCGCGCGGCGCAGACGTTGAGATTTTGAAGCTGGCGACGATTGCGCCGCTCGACTGGACGGCAATTGAAGCATCGGTGCGGAAAACCGGACGGATTGTGGTGGCGGAGGAATGCTCTGACCACGGCTGCGTGGCAGAGGAGATTTTTGCACATCTCGCCGCACAGCAAATTCCGTTTGTCGGCAGAAAACAGAATTTGGGCCGGCGGTTCGTGACGCACGGCGCAACGGACATTTTGCTGCGCGAAGCCGGCCTGGACAGCGCGGGACTGGAAGCGCTGATGATGGAGGTGACCGGACATGAAGCATAAGGAACGGCTGGACGTTTTACTGGTCGAGCGCGGGTTAGCAGAGACACGCAGCCGCGCGCAGGCGATTATCATGGCCGGCGAGGTCTATGTGGGCGGCCAGAAGGCCGACAAGTCCGGTATGGACGTGCCGCTGGAGGCGGAAATTGAGGTGCGCGGAAGCGCCTGCCCCTATGTCAGCCGCGGCGGTTGGAAGCTGGAGAAGGCACTGCGGGAGTTTGGCGTTGACCCGACGGGATATGTTTGCAGCGACTCCGGCGCATCGACCGGCGGCTTCACGGATTGCCTGCTTCAGCAGGGCGCCAGCAAGGTATTTGCCATCGACGTCGGCTACGGCCAGCTCGCGTGGAAGATTCGCTCCGACCCGCGCGTCGTGGTGATGGAGCGGACGAACATCCGCTATGTGACGCCGGAGGATCTGGGTGAACCGCTCGACCTTTCGGTCGTTGACGTTTCGTTTATTTCGCTGAAAATCGTATTGCCCGCGATTCAAAAGCTGCTCAAGCCGACCGGACAGGTGCTCTGCCTGATTAAGCCGCAGTTTGAGGCGGGCAAGGAGAACGTGGGCAAAAAAGGCGTCGTCCGCGACCCGGCAATCCACGCGCAGGTCGTGAGCGACTTTGTGGCGCTGGCGGCGTCGCTCGGCTTTACGCTGAGAAACCTGACATTTTCCCCGGTCAAGGGGCCGGAGGGAAACATTGAGTTCCTCGGCCATCTCTCGATGGAGCCGGGCGAGAGCATCACACCGGATATTCCGGCACTGGTTGCCGCCGCGCATGAAACACTGAAAGGATAAACCATGAAAATCATCCTTGCGCCAAATCCCTATCGGGACAAACAATTCCAAACCGCGCTTCAGGCCAAGGCGATTTTGGAGGAGAGCGGATGCCGGATATGTATGTGTCTGCCGTTCGACGTCGACCGCGACTTTGAGCTGCCGCGCAGCATCGTGTTCTCCGATATTAAGACCGAAATCCGCGATGCCGATCTTTTGATCTGTTTCGGCGGCGACGGCACGATTCTGCACACGTCGAAGATTGCGACGCAGCACAATCTGCCGGTGCTCGGCGTGAACATCGGCACGATGGGATTTATTGCGGAGCTGGAGTCGAGCGAGCTGGAGCTGCTGCGGAAAATCCCGGAAAAGCGCTATACGATTGAAAACCGCAGTATGCTGGATATTACGGTACACAACGGCAGCCAGCAGACGTTCCACGAGATTGCGCTGAACGACGCGGTGATTACAAAGGGCGCGATTGCGCGTGTGATTCAAATTGCGATCTGCTGTGACGGCGTGGAGGCGACGAGCTTCTCCGGCGACGGCGTGATTGTCTGCACGCCGACGGGATCGACAGCCTATTCGATGTCGGCGGGCGGGCCGATTATGGAACCTTCGGCCAAGAATCTGCTGCTGACGCCGATCTGCGCGCACGCGATGCTGGCCAAGAGCATCGTATTGGGTCCGCGGCGCGTGGTGACGATCCGCGTGAGCAAGATCGGGCGGCACAACGCGTTTTTGTCGGTGGACGGCGGGCGCGCATACCGCGTGAATACCGGCGATGTGATTACGGTCAGGAGCGCCGAGCGCGTGACGCGGCTGGTGCGGCTGAAGGAGACGAGCTTTTTTGAGCTTTTGAATAAGAAATTTATTGACAGGCAGAGGTAGTGCGATGAAATCAAAACGGCAGGAACAAATTCTTGCGCTCATCGGAGAGCATGACATTGAGACGCAGGAGCAGCTTTTGGACGAGCTGAAGCAGCGCGGCTTTCAGGCCACGCAAGCCACCATTTCCCGGGACATCAAGCAGCTTCGCATCATCAAGGAGCTGGCGCCGAACGGCACGTATCGCTATGTTGCGTCGGCGAAGCCGATTGAGCACGCGTTTTCCGCGAAGCTGAACCTCATTTTCAAACAATGCGTGACGAGCGTAGACTATGCGCAAAACCTGATTGTGATCAAGACGATGCCGGGACTGGCCAACGCAGCCTGCTCAGCGCTGGACAAGCTCGAGATGCCGGAACTGCTGGGCACGCTGGCCGGCGACGACACGTGCGTCGTCATTCTGCGTGACAACCAGTCCGCTGCGGAATTCTGCACGGAGATTCGGGAACAGATCGAGACCTGAGAGGGAACGGGGGAGACGGAATGCTTCGTATCCTGCATATTGAGAATGTCGCGGTAATTGAGTCGGCAGACGTGGAGTTTGGCAAAGGTCTGCACGTGCTGACCGGCGAAACCGGCGCGGGCAAGTCGATTGTGATTGACGCGATCTCCGCGATTTTGGGGGAACGCACCTCGCGCGAGGTGATCCGCACCGGCGCGAGCCGCGCGTTTGTCAGCGCGGTCTTTGATGAGGTGGCGGAGCTTGGGTGGTTCGCCGAAACCGGCGTGGACTATGACCCGGCTGAGCTGCTGGTGCAGCGGGAAATCTCCCCGGACGGCAAAAACAACTGCCGCGTCAACGGCAGGCCGGTGACGGTCGGCATTCTGCGAAAGCTCGGCTTGCAGCTCATCAATATCCACGGGCAGCACGACTCGCAGCAGCTTTTTGACGAGGCGAACCATCTGACGTTTCTTGACGCGTTTGCACACGACGAGCAGGAGCGCGCGGCCTACGCGGAGGCATTTTCCAAGGCGCAGGCGCTTCGGCACGAAATTGCGCGGCTCGACATGGACGAGAGCGAGAAGGCGCGGCTGGTGGAGACGCTGGAATATCAGATCGGCGAAATCGAGCGCGCGGAGCTGACCGAGGGCGAGGACGAAGAACTCGAAGCGCGGCGGAAGCTGCTGCAAAACGCGGAAAAGCTCTCGGATGCGCTGGAGACCGCCGCCGGTGCGCTCTACGGCGACGAGGACAGCGACGGCGCGGCGGCGCTGCTGGCGCAGGCAGAAAAGGCGCTCTCGCGCGTGAAAAATGTATCGGACGATGTGGCGGCGCTCTATCAGAAGGTCGGCGAGCTGGTCTACGCGGCGCAGGACGCGGCGGAGGAAGCGCGTGACGTGAGGGATTCGCTGACGTATTCCGCCGAGGAGCTGGAGCAGATTGAGGAACGGCTCGACGTGCTGCACAAGCTCAAGCGGAAATATGGCGCGAGTGTGGCCGAGATTTTGCAGTTTTTGGCGCAGGCGCGGGCGCAGCTCGACGAAATCGAGTTTGCAAGTGATACAATTGAACGGCTGCGCAAGCAGCTCATCGTGCTGGACGGCGAGGTGACAAAGGCCGGATTGTTACTACGGAGCGTGCGGCAGCGGGCGGCTGCGGAGCTGGAGCAGCGGATTCAGAGCGAGCTTTCGCAGCTCGATATGCCGAAGGTGCGGTTCCAGTGCCAGTTTGAGGAGCAGAAGCCGCAGGAGACCGGACTGGATCTGGTGCGGTTTTTGATGTCGGCCAACGTGGGCGAATCGCTCCGGCCGATGGCAAAGGTCGCGTCCGGCGGTGAGCTGGCGCGGATCATGCTGGCGATGAAAAACGTGCTGGCAGAGCAGGACGCGATTCCGACGCTGATTTTCGACGAGGTGGATGCGGGCGTCAGCGGCCGGGCTGCGCAGAAGGTGGCCGAAAAGCTCTGGGCCGTGGCACAGAGCGGGAAGCAGGTGCTATGCGTGACACATCTGCCGCAGATCGCGGCGATGGCCGACCGGCAGTACACCGTGGAAAAGCGCGTGGAGGGCGGGCGGACGTATACGCGCGTGCATCTGCTGGATCAGCAAGGGCGTGTGCAGGAGCTTGCGCGGCTGACCGGCGGCGCGGCCATTACAGAGACAACGCTTGCCGGGGCAAGGGAGCTGCTGGCGACGGCGGAAGCCCGGAAAGCCGGGGGTTGACAAACCGCGGCGCTTCCCATATAATGCAAGAGCGGCATCGTACAATTCGGCGACATAATTGTGCGATGCTGACCAAACAAATACGTCACAGCGTCGAAGGGAACGAGTACGCTGCGCATGGCCTTTCAGAGAGCCGCCGGATGGTGTGAGACGGCAAGGGTGCGCAGGGGAAATACCTCCCGGAGCTGCCCCCTGAACTGCGAAGGCATAAGGGGTGAGTCGGGTGCGCCCGTTATCGCGCGGGGCGCAAGTGCGCCCGTGGAGGCCGTCTTTGTGAGAAGGCGGCAAGCCAGAGGTGGTACCGCGAAGTTTCGCCCTCTGCTCGTTGGAGCGGAGGGCGTTTTTATTTTAGGCAACACCGCACAATATCGCACAATTGTGTCGCCAAATTGCGCGGTGCTGCCTTGATTTTGAGGTGCTGAATGAGAAAAATGAGAAAAGATTGTATCGCCTGCGGCGGAAAGATGATCGATCTGGGAAAAATGGAGCTGCAAAAGGGAAGCTATGGATTGTTTCTCGGTTCGCTCAGCAATCTGGTATCCGGGGCATTGGAAGTCGAGGCGGCGGTCTGTGAGCAGTGCCGCCGGATGGATTTTTACCTCTGTGGAGAAGATACAGAGGATGCGGACAGGATCGTGCAGACCGAATGTCCGTATTGCGGCAGATCACACGATCTGGATGATGCCGTGTGCCCGCATTGTGGGAAACGGTTGATGACGTTGGATTATATTTTTTCAAAGATATGAGGAGAATGACAAATGGGAATTTATGAAGAACTTCAGGCGCGGGGACTGATCGCGCAGGTAACGGATGAGGAGCACATCCGCGACATGGTGAACAATGGCAAGGCCAAGTTCTATATCGGCTTTGACTGCACGGCCGACAGCCTGACGGCCGGCCACTTTATGGCGCTGACGCTGATGA
>CAKUJA010000090.1 GCA_934661135.1 uncultured Oscillospiraceae bacterium | reverse complement strand
GCGGCATGGGACGTACGCCCGGTTTCGGAATTTCTCTTTCTTTTCTTCACCGGGCGCGGCGATTCTTTTCTTTCTCCGAAAAGAGAAAGAAAAGAATGGGGGCGCAAACGTTCTCCTTTTGGAGAAGCAAAAAGAAAATGCCGTTCGTGCCCCTTTCTCCGAAACGAGGCGAAAAGAATGGAAGCACAATCTTTCCCCTTTTCCAAAAAGCAAAAAATTGTGGAAATCCCATACTCTATGAGATTTCCACAACTTTGCAGCTCCCATGTGCTCCAAACACGCGCCACTGCCCATTCCCCAGCAGTGCAAATACTGCCTTCCGCTCCGCCGCGCAGAGCGCCGGTTCCGTATCCACCGCCGTCATCAAAATCGGCGCATATCGGTTATATTCCGCCTGTTGCGCCGTCATTCCGTGGATATTGACGTAGACATCCCCGGTAAACGCAAGCCGGTGCTCGCGGTCAATCAGCACAATTTCACCCGGCAAATGCCCGCCTGCGCCCTCCCAGACCTCAAATTTCAAATCTCTGAAGGCATATTCCCCAATCCGTGCCAGCGGCGCGTCAAGCGGCTGCAAATCCCCCCAGCATACGTGCAGCTTCTCAGGCTCCGGCGGCCGGTAACCGGTCAAGGTCTTGCAGATCTGGATATACGGCTTATGCAGCGGGTTCTGTTCCCGGAAGCCGTCCTCCCCTGCCGCCTCCAGCCGAAGGCTCTGCGCGCTCTTGGCGCTGAGGTCAATTTCGTCAAATTCCGGCAGCAAGCCGCAGTGATCGACATCCGCGTGCGTAACGAGAATCCGTTTTTTCTGCATAAAAAATCCCGGCACAATCCGTCTCAGCAGCGCCAGCATCTCCTCCCGGTAGCACGCGTAGCCGCAGTCAATCAGCAATATTTCCCCATTTGATTGCAAAATCGCCGTATTACTCCCGCAATCCGGTTCAATCAGTGTCAATTTTGTCTGCTCCGTCAGTGCAAGCTCCGTCACACGCGGTGCAAACCGCTCCGCGCGGCAAGCCGCCAGCAGCTCCGCGAAACGGCTGATGGAATCAAATGTGCGGTACGGCGAAAGTCCGCGCGCATCCAACGTCTGCATCGCCAAATTCGCGTTGACCAGCAGCGTTTGCCGCGCCTGCTCCGGCAGCGCCATCGTCTGGCAGAGACCGGAGACAAACGATGTATAGAAGATGCTGTTGTCAAATACGGTCGACGTCCGGTCGTAATGCACCACGCGCACCGGACAAATCTGCTCCGCCTGCTGCAAAAACTGGCAAATCCGCGCAGAATCCTCTACAAACAGTCCCATTTTGAACCATTGATACTCTGTCCCATTCTCCTGCGAGCTGAGATAGGAGATGTTGAAGCCAAAGTCGCTGATGAGCGCCAAGATCTCCGTCACGCCGCCGGGCACATCGCGCAGCTTAAATTCCAGCAGCACAACACTCCTGTCCGCTGCATCATTATGCAAATATCCGATCTTCTCCAGCTCCCTGTCCGCTTCGGCAAGCGCCTTCGCCTCCCCCTCCGCTTCAATGAAGATCATATGGGAGTCGACCGCCTTGTTGTAGCTCACACGCGTAATGTTGATGCTCCGTGCGGCAAAAATGCGGCTTGCCTGCAAAAAAGCGCCGATGTGGTTCGGAACATCCGTGATATAAGTCTTTTTCATCTGCGGTTACCCCTCATATCTTCTCGAAATTTGGTGCCTTTATCATACGGTTTGTCACCGGCGCTGTCAAGACATCTCCCAAGGTTGCCGCTTTCCGTCGTTCTGAGCATCAAAAACCGCCCGAAAACGACCGCCTTCGGGTATCTTGACTGCCAAAAGCCGCCCGGCGCACTGCGCCGGGCGGCCTGTTTTCTGCTTTTTCTGCTTCAACTCAAATATTCCCGCTCGAGCGCGCGCACCATGCGCACATACCGCTGCTTGCACGTTGCCATGTCGCCAGCTTGCAGCGCTTCATAGCATGGCTGCAAATGCTCCCGCCGGATTGCGGCATACCGCTCTTTCCGGTCTCCGCAGACATCGATGCACATCACAATCGCCGGCGCAATGCGGTAATATTCGCTGATCAGAGCAGTTCCGTCCGGCTGCGTGCTGAGATACCCATCGCGGAACGCACGGAAAGCCGTCAGCTCCGCGCAGTCATCAGGTTTCCCCTCCTCCTCGCAGACCGCCGTCGTGATAAAGCAGAGTCCAAAAAACCGCTTTTTCTGGAATCCGTTGACCAGCGTATCATAATCTCCGACATAAAACGGCGATTTCGGAAAGCGCTCCACCCAGACCTTCTGCACCAGATCGACAAACTCCCGACCGGACGGCAAGTTCTGCCGCAGCACCATCGGCACAAAAAACAGCGCTATTACATATTTATCCTCGTCCTGGGCATAGCGGTTTCCCTTCTGCGCCGCTTCCCAGTCTGCTGCCAGATCGTCCAGCAGCCGCTCCGCTGCCGCACGCAGCCGCGCACTCCGCTCCTCCGCTGGCAGTCCGCGCACACCGGCGTCAATTCCCGCAATAATCTCACCGCAGCCGGCCTCGTAGGTTTCAAATGCCGGCGCATACTCCACTTTCGTCACTTTTTTATGGTATCCGCGGTAATTCCGCATACAATCTGCCAGCCGTTCCAGCGCCGCATCGTATGCACCGCAATCTGCGGTCTCCACCGGTGCGTCCCCGGTCAGCAAATCCGTCTTTGCCAGCCGCGCCCCGCAGTACATACAGGAAAACTGCTCCAGATTCACCGGAATTTTAAGTTCCTGCATACACTTCGGGCATTTCCCGACAAAAAATTCCTGTTCCATAGCGCTCCCCCATTACTTTTGCAGTTTTTGGTATTATACCACAGGCAAAAAGGCCTTGCAAGTATTGAAAAATTGCCGCGGCGGAAGCCGTGGCAATTCCTCAATCATACAGCACCGCGGCAGCGGAGACCGCTTCGCCCGCCGGTGCATAACTTTCCATCGGATATTCCGTCTGATAGACAGAAAGCAGCGTTTCCAGTGTCGCCGCATCGACCGCATACAATCTCCCGCCGTCGGAAAGTGTCTCACACTCACCGGTCAACTCTGGCAATTCTCCGCAATCCCAAATGGCAAGCACGGCACAATCGTGCTCCTGCGCATACTGCGCAGCCGCTTCCGAGGTATGCTCCGCAGACTGCGTTTCCGGGAACAGCGTGTCTACAATCTCATGCAAAGACGCACTGCTGCGGTGCTCTGCGGAAAAGCCGGGCATCTCAACCAGTCCCACGCTTCCGAGCACCAATGCGGTGGCTGCGGCAACTCCAATCACGGCTACCGGCACCCAGCGGCGGCTCATTTTTTTCTTCTGCTCTGCATGGATCGCCTGCATCACGCCGTCGCGCAGCGCCTTCGGTGGCTCCAACTGCGTGTCCGGCAAAATAACGTCTACCGTCTGCAAGGTTTCATAGACTGCGCGGCAGGCCTGGCAGCTTTGCAGATGTGCTTCCAGCGCGGCCTGCTGCGCCGCGTCCAGCTCTCCATCCAGTTTTGCGCTGATCGCTTCAAGCGCCTGGTCACAGTTCATTTCGCTCCCACCTCGCTTTTCAAGAATTCTGACGAAGCATTTGGCGAAAAGTTCCCGCGTTCCAGAACTTTTTTTAACTGTGTCCGTGCGCGGGACAGGCGCGATTTTACCGTACCGATTTGAATATCCAGAATTTCCGCGATCTGTTCATACGGCAGCTCCTCGCAGACCCGGAGCTGCAGCACCGCCCGGTGCTCCGGCAAAAGCTGCGCCATTGCAGCGGCAAGCGCTTCGCGCGTCAGCTTCAGCTCCGTCTGTTCCTCCGGCGAGGGCGCGGGATCGGGTACGGAGAGTGTCTGCTCCTCGCCGTCCGCGTCCTCGAATGTCAGCGGCATCGCCTGCTGCCGCTTGCGGCGGCGGAGGAAGTCGATACAAAGATTGCTGCAAAGACGGTAAAGCCACGTAGAGAACGAGGACGCGAACTGGTATTGATCGAGACATCGCCACGCCCGCAGAAACGTCTCCTGTGAAAGATCCAGCGCGTCGTCGGCATTGCCCGCCATGCGATAACAGAGATTATAGACATTTTTCTGATGTTCAAGCAAAAGCTGCTCAAACGCATCGTTATCGCCGCGCTGTGCGCGGCGGATCAGCAGATCGTCCTGCATCGGCGTCACCTCAAATCCCGTTTGATTCCGGCGGCAATGACCGCAATATCGTCCATCGTCGAAATGGAAGAAATCTTCTCTTTATAGTATCCGCTGTGCGGCACGCCGCGCAGATACCACGCAAAATGCTTGCGCGCTTCCAGGCAGGCGATATACTCACCCTTGTCCTGCACGGCCAGTTCAAACTGCCGCAGCGCAACATCGACACGCGCGGAAAGCGGCGGCCGCTCCGGAACCGGCTCCCCGCGGAGCGCCGCATTCGACTGCATAAAGATCCATGGGTCGCCGAAGCTGCCGCGTCCGATCATCACCAGATCCGCCCCCGTCCGATTTCGACATTTTACGGCATCTTCCGCCGAAAAAACATCGCCGTTCGCAATCACTGGGATATGCACCGCCTGTTTTACCACACGAATGGCATCCCAGTCTGCGATGCCGGAATAGAGCATGGTCTTTGTCCGGCCGTGGACGGCCACAGCCGCCGCCCCCGCCGCTTCAATCTGCATTGCAAGCTCCGCTGCGTTGCAGGAGCCTTTGTCCCATCCTTTGCGCATTTTCACCGTAACCGGCACCGAAACGGCCTGAACCACCGCTTCAACAATCCGCGCGGCCAGCTCCGGGTCGCGCATCAGCGCGCAGCCGTCGCCGTTGCCGACGATTTTCGGCATTGGACACCCCATATTGATGTCAATAAAGTCCGCGCCGGACAGCTCCAGCGCCAGCAACGCGGCTTCCGCCATCACGGCAGGGTCATTGCCGAAGATCTGTACGCCGCAAATGCCACCTTCGGTTTTGCGCAGCAGGCGCATACTCTTTTTGTCCCGATAGA
Organism: uncultured Oscillospiraceae bacterium; assembly: GCA_934661135.1. Taxonomy (GTDB): domain Bacteria; phylum Bacillota; class Clostridia; order Oscillospirales; family Oscillospiraceae; genus CAG-170. The sequence goes on along the minus strand of CAKUJA010000090.1, from coordinate 3,488 downwards.
CCAGCGCCCGCGACGATACCATTTCCGTCACCGTAATCGCCGCACCAAGCTCCTGGCAGATGCAGCGAAACGCCCAATCCGTCACGCCGGCCATCGGTGCGAGCACGAGCTGCCCTTGAAGTTCCAGTGTTCCTAATTTCATAACTGCCTACTTTCTCTGTTTCTCCGCCCATTTTACCATGGCCACGCCGGAAACACAACAAAAACCACGGCCCAAAGGCCGTGGTTCCAGCATTCTTAAGATCTTAAATCAGCGCAGTCAGCAGCCAGACCAGTCCAAGCACACCGGCGCCGCAAAGTGCCGCTGCGAGCCGCTGGAGCCATTTATGTTCCCGCCCCATCCCGGCGGCGGCAGCCTGCTTCGCTTCCTCCAGAAGCATCCGCTCGGTCACCGCATTCTTCTCCGCGCCGGGGCGCACAAGGAAAATCGCTTCATCGAACAGCTCCGAGCCGGTTGCCCGAACAATAATCACCTGCTGCGTGGTTCCCTTTACCATGGCAACTCCCCCCTTTTATGGAGAGCTTACCCGTCTGACTGCATCTTTATACATCAAATGGTATCATCCTCGTCGACCCAACTCTGCACTGGAACAACGGTAAATTCCTCCTCCGTGTTGCGGATGACCACACGGCTGATGCCTGCGTTGATGACCATGCGGCGGCACATCGAGCAGCTTGTCGCGTCGTGAAGCAGTTCCCCGGTCTTGGCATCCCGGCCAACCAGATACAGATCGCCGCCGATGCACTCATTGCGGGATGCAGAAATGATCGCATTCGCCTCGGCGTGGACGCTTCGGCACAGCTCATAGCGTTCGCCGCGCGGAATCTGCATCTGCTCCCGCACGCAATAGCCCAGGTCGCAGCAGTTTTTGCGGCCGCGCGGTGCTCCGTTGTAGCCGCTGGCGACAATCTCGTCGTTGCGGACAATAATTGCGCCATACTGCCGGCGCAGGCAGGTGGAACGTTCAAGCACGGTCTGTGCAATGTCCAGATAATAATTTTCTTTTTTGATGCGAACCATAGGTATGTTCCTCCGTTTTTCGGGCAAGACCGTGTCCGTCTCCGTCAAATGTACTGGGCAGGATTGCATTTGGGCCGCGTCGCACAATGCGGCAAGCAGATTCGGCGAGAGATGTTTCGTCAAGCCAAGATTTGAAACGCGCAGGATTGGCGGAAAAGATCCGCCGAAGGGCACGGACGCAATTGTGCGGTGTTGCCTTTGTAGTATAGCACGTCACGTCGAGTTGGCGCAAGGAAATTTGTTTGCCGTCTCTGCATTTTTATGATAGAATGTAGGATAGTATTTGTGGAAAGGAGCTGTGTGCATGAAAAAGCGAACCCCGTTTTTGCTCATACTCATTCTGGCTCTGCTTCTCAGCTTTGCATCCGGCGCACAGGCGGAGAATACGCTGTTCTTTGTCGCAGTCAACGATACCATTCCCGTGACGCTGACGGCACAGCCGGTAACCTCCGGCGGGATTCTCTATGTACCGTATACCGTATTCGACGCAAGACCCGGCAATGTGGTTTCCGCATATAACCAGACAGCGCAGACATTTGTCCTGTTTACCAAAGACAGCCGGATCGTATTCGACCTTACGACCGACGAAGTTACAGACGAAAATCAAAATTCCTCCACACAGTCCACCCTTTTCCGCAACAACCTGCTCTATGTTCCTCTTGTGTTCTGCGCGTCGCATTTTGGCCTGAAGGTTTCAATGCTGGAAAGCAAAGACGGCTATCCTGTGCTCCGCTTTACAACCGGCAGTGAGGTCTATGATGATTCATTATTTATTGAAAAAGCCGAAAATCTGATTGCATTCCGCGTATCGCAGCAGGAAACCAACAATCCCGACACAGTGCAGCCTGGTCAGAACAATCCACAGGAGCAGCCAACGCCGCAGCCTTCTGAGGAAGAAAAGGCGCCCTCAATGATCTATCTCGGATTCATCAATGCGCAAACGATGGCTGACTCTGCGCAGGCACTTGCCGATTATAACCTCCGAGGAACATTTTTCCTGACAGAGGATGAAATTCTCCAGAATCCCTCGCTGGTGCGCGACCTCTATGCCGCCGGACACGTGATCGGCCTGCGCGTCCCCGATGGAGCAAACGACCCCGCCGCTGCACTGGATAGCACCAATGACGCGCTGGACGAAGTCTTAAATCTCCGAGTGCTGCTGGCGCTTCTTCCGGCCGGAGCTGACACAAGCAGCATAGGTCACTACCATAATTTTAGTGAGAATTCCGCCGCTCTTTCAGTGGAAGCTGCCGTAGAACATCCGGAAATCCCACATTTTTTGCTTTGCAGCGGCGGTGCGGCACAGCTTCTCTCCTCGCTCTATGCCGCTAACGCAAATATTCGGATTCTTCGAGAAACAGTCAGTTTTTTCTGATGTTTTGCGGATTGACGCCGCCGTCCCAAATATTTTTCAAAAAAATGCTTGCATTTCTCGCCATGGTCTGCTATAATGAACTCCGCCGATGGGGGTATAGCTCAGCTGGGAGAGCGCATGACTGGCAGTCATGAGGTCAGCGGTTCGATCCCGCTTATCTCCACCAAATGATTTAGACTGGAAATCGAATGATTTCCAGTCTTTTTCTACGCTTTTACGAATTTTTATCATCAAAACAGGCAATCTGCCCAGTGTGCTGATTTTCTGCTTTTTTTGAAAAACCCGCACCAAACCCCACACAGGGCGCAAAAACAGCGCAGGAAATTCTCCTGCGCTGTTTTTTATTTCCCGCACAGAGGGGCTTTTCCTGCCAGGTTCCCTTCCACAGCCGCGTCCTCTAAAATGGATTGCATTACAAGTATTGGGAGGGACTATCATGAACCAGACCTACGGATATGTGCGCGTATCGACCAAGGAGCAGAACGAGGCGCGGCAGCTGGCGGCATTTGACGTGGCGGGCATCCTGCCGGAGAACATCTATCTGGACAAGCGCTCCGGCGCGGATTTTGACCGGACGCAGTACCGCCGGCTGCTGCGCCGGCTGAAGGCCGGCGATACGCTCGTCGTCAAGAGCATCGACCGGCTCGGGCGGAACTATGAGGAAATTTTAGAGCAGTGGCGCATTATCACCAAGGAAAAACGCGCCGCGATCGTCGTGCTGGATATGCCGCTGCTCGACACCGGCCAGAGCCGAGATCTGACCGGCACGCTGATCGCCGATATCGTGCTGCAGCTTCTGAGCTATGTGGCGCAGACGGAGCGCGAATTCATCCGCCAGCGCCAGGCCGAGGGCATCGCGGCGGCAAAGGCCCGCGGCGTCCGCTTCGGCCGCAGAGCGACCGCCATCCCGCCGGAATTCCCGGCCGTCCACGCGCAGTGGCGCCGGGGCGCGTTCAACTCGCGCGCGGCCGGAGCGCGTCTCGGCGTGTCGCAGACGACGTTTCTGAAATGGGCCCACCTGTGGGGACAGCAGTCGGAGTTGGAAACAAGATATTGTGAAAAAAAGCAGGAATCCTGCAAAAAATAGTAGAC
>CAKUJA010000089.1 GCA_934661135.1 uncultured Oscillospiraceae bacterium | reverse complement strand
GGGCAACAACGTGCCGAAGCCCGGTGTGCCGGAATCGTTCAAGGTTCTGGTTAAGGAGCTCCAGTCGCTCTGCCTCGACATCAAGGTGCTCGACGAGCACGGCGAGGAGATCGAGCTGAAGGATGACGATGACGATGATGCCGTCTACGGTCCGGGCGTCCGTCCGGAGCTGAGCGAGGAGGACATCACATTTGACGACGGTGCGCACGGCAAGAACGTCGACGAGGGTGAGGCCAACGACGCAGGCTTTGAGGTGCAGGATGAGGACGATGTGTTCGGCCTGCTCGACGATTACACCACCGACGGCTCGTTGGACGACACTGAAAATTAAAGGAGGCGGCAATACAACATGAGCTATGCAACATTTGACGCAATTAAAATCGGTATTGCGTCTCCGGAGAAAATCCGCGAATGGTCGTATGGCGAGGTCAAAAAGCCGGAGACCATCAACTACCGCACGCTGAAGCCGGAACGCGACGGCCTGTTCTGCGAGCGCATTTTCGGGCCGACGAAGGACTGGGAATGCCACTGCGGTAAGTATAAGAAGATCCGCTACAAGGGCAAGATCTGCGACCGCTGCGGCGTAGAGGTTACAAAGGCAAAGGTGCGCCGCGAGCGTATGGGCCACATTGAGCTGGCCGCGCCGTGCAGCCATATTTGGTATTTCAAGGGCATTCCGTCCCGCATGGGTCTGCTGCTCGACATCAGTCCGCGGATTTTGGAGAAGGTTTTGTACTTTGCCAGCTATATTGTCACCGATCCCGGCGACTGCCCGCTGGTCAAGAACCAGATTCTCTCAGAAAAAGAATACCGCGATATGCGCGAAAAGTATGAGGACGACTTCAAGGCCGGCATGGGCGCGGAAGCGATTAAGGAGCTGCTTCAGGAGATCAACCTGGAGGAGCTGAGCGAGCAGCTCCGCAGCGAGCTGAAGGACGCGTCCGGCCAGAAGAAGCTCCGCATCATCAAGCGGCTTGAGGTTGTAGAGTCGTTCCGGATGTCCCACAACGACCCGACATGGATGATTATGGACGTGCTGCCGGTCATCCCGCCGGAAATCCGCCCGATGGTGCAGCTCGACGGCGGCCGCTTTGCGACCTCCGACCTCAACGACCTCTACCGCCGCGTCATCAACCGCAACAACCGCCTGAAGCGTCTGATTCAGCTCTCCGCGCCGGATATTATTATCCGCAACGAGAAGCGGATGCTGCAGGAAGCGGTGGATGCGCTGATCGACAACGGCCGCCGCGGACGCGCCGTCACCGGTGCGAACAACCGCGCGCTCAAGTCCCTCAGCGATATGCTCAAGGGCAAGCAGGGACGGTTCCGCCAAAACTTGCTCGGCAAGCGTGTCGACTACTCCGGCCGTTCGGTTATCGTTGTCGGCCCGGAGCTGAAGCTCTATCAGTGCGGCGTGCCGAAGGAGATGGCCATCGAGCTGTTCCGGCCGTTCGTGATGAAGAAGCTGGTTGAGGACGGCCTAGCCAACAACATTAAATCTGCCAAGAAGATGATCGACAAGGGCAAGGACGAGGTCTACGACGCCCTTGAGGACATCATCAAGGATCGCCCGGTCATGCTCAACCGCGCGCCGACGCTGCACCGCCTGGGCATTCAGGCGTTTGAGCCGGTGCTGGTCGAGGGCCGCGCGCTCAAGCTCCATCCGCTCTGCTGCACCGCGTTCAACGCGGACTTCGACGGCGACCAGATGGCCATTCACGTGCCGCTGAGCGCAGAAGCGCAGGCGGAAGCGCGTATGCTGATGCTCTCGGCGAACAATCTGCTCCGTCCGCAGGACGGCAAGCCGGTTACGGTTCCGACGCAGGATATGATCCTCGGCACCTATTACCTGACCTACCAGCGCTACGACGTGGACGCGTTCGAGACGCTGCATGAGGTGTTCCCGCTGCTTGACTGCGACAAGCTGCCGTATGAGAAGCCGATCTGGGTGAAGAACGTCTGGGACGACCCGGAGAGCGAGGGCTATCAGATGTATCTGCGCACGAAGGGCGCGCTGCTCGACAACGAGACCGACCGCCCGGAGACGATTGCCGGCTCTTACCAGACGCTTGAAGCTGCGGTTGCAGCCTACGAGTCCGGCGAGATTTCGGCAGACGAGACGATCTACGTCTGGAACGTTTGGGACAACACGGCGGACATCAAGGAAGAAAACCACATCTATATCCGCACTGTCGGCGAATACGCCAAGCAAGCGCTCGAAGCCGGCTCCGTCAAGCCGCGCGAGGTCTTTAAGATGTACCATTCCGCCGACGAGGCCATGATGGCCTACGCCGAGGGTCTGGTGGATATGCACGACCCGATCAAGGTCTGGAAGGAGCTGGAGATCGACGGCAAGAAGGAGCACCGGATTATCGATGCGACCGTCGGCCGCCTGATTATCAACGACGCGATTCCGCAGAACCTTGGCTTTAAGAAGCGCGAGACAGCCGACGATATGTTCCGGCTTGAGATCGACTTTGTTGTCGGCAAGAAGCAGCTCGGCAAGATCATCGACAATTGTATCCGCATCAACGGCTTTACGCTTTCGACGGAGATGCTCGACAAGGTCAAGGCGCTTGGCTATAAGTATTCCACCAGAGCGTCCATCACGGTCTCCATCGCGGACATGGAGATCCCGGAAAAGAAGTACGAGATCATCCATGATGCCGAGAAAGAGGTCGTCAAGATCGACCGTCAGTTCAAGCGCGGCTTCATTACCAACGACGAACGTTACCGCCTGACGGTGCAGCAGTGGGAGAAATCCATCAAGGACGTCACGGACGCGCTGCAGGGCAACCTGAAGCGGTTCAACCCGATCTTCATGATGGCTGACTCCGGCGCGCGCGGCAGTATGAACCAGATCCGTCAGCTCGCCGGTATGCGCGGACTGATGGCGGATACGAACGGCCGCACGATTGAAATCCCGATCAAGGCGAACTTCCGTGAAGGCCTGTCCGCCCTGGAATACTTCATCTCCTCCCGAGGCGCTCGAAAGGGCATGACCGATACCGCGCTTCGTACCGCCGACTCCGGTTATCTGACCCGCCGCATGGTCGACGTCTGCCAGGACGTCATCATCCGCGAGTTCGACTGCGGCTCGACGAACGGCAGTTGGAAGGGCGACTACTACGAAAAGGGTCAGCTCATCGACTCGTTTGCAAACCGTATCCGCGGCCGTTACCCGGTCTACGACATTGTGGATGAAAAGACCGGCGAGCTGCTGCACTCGAAGGACGTCATGCTCCGCGAGGAGGACGCAAAGACCTTCCTGGCGCATGGCATCGACAAGGTTTACGTCCGCTCCGTGCTCGGCTGCAAGGCGAGAAGCGGCGTGTGCGCGAAGTGCTACGGCATGAACCTCGCGACATCCGAGCTGGTCAATCCGGGCGAAGCGGTCGGCATTATCGCCGCGCAGTCCATCGGCGAACCGGGCACGCAGCTTACCATGCGTACGTTCCACACCGGCGGTGTCGCGGGCGACGACATTACGCAGGGTCTTCCGCGTGTTGAAGAACTCTTTGAGGCGCGCAAGCCGAAGAAGATGGCGCAGATCAGCGAGATCGACGGCGTTGTCGACGTCGACGATTCCCACCGCACGGCGCTGCGCAACATCACCATCACCGCAGACGACGGCGAGGTGAAGCAGTATCAGGTGCCGTATTCGGTCGGTCTGAAGGTGGAGCACGGCAAGCGCGTCCGCAAGGGCGAGCCGATCACCGACGGCGCGCTGAACCCGCATGACGTGCTGCGTATCTCCGGCGTCGAGGCTGTGCAGGACTATCTGACGCAGGGCGTTCTCGCCGTGTACCGTCAGCAGGGCGTCGACATCAACGAAAAGCACATCGAAGTCATCATCCGTCAGATGATGCGCAAGGTGCGCGTCGAAGATCCGGGCGACACCGAGCTGCTGTCCGGTACGGTCGTCGACGTCTACGAATTCGAGGATGCCAACGACAAGATTCAGGCGCGGATCGATGCGGGCGAGACGGAGCTCCGCCTTGCAACCGACAGCCTGATCCTCATGGGTATCACGAAGGCGTCCTTGGCCACCGAGTCCTGGCTGTCCGCCGCTTCGTTCCAGGAGACGACGAAGGTTCTGACCGACGCGGCCATCAAGGGCAAGGTTGACCATCTGGTCGGCCTGAAGGAGAACGTCATCATCGGTAAGCTCATCCCGGCCGGCTCCGGCCTGATGGCGTACCGCGACTTCGAGCCGGGCGTCACCCCCGAGTCCATCGTGACCGAGGAAATGATCAACGACGAGAAGCTGTAATCCCGATTGCATTCAGAGAACCTGCCGAAACCCGGCGGGTTCTCTTTTTGCGGCCTTGTTCAGAATGACGAATTCGGAAAAACCTTTGAGATTCATAGGTTTTTGAAAAAATATTTTTGTTTTTTTCGCTTTCATGGTTGACGTCTTTTGTCATTTCTGCTATAATTCATATTCGCGTGGGCACGCGTGGATTTTCTGCGCGCAAGAATCTGAAAAGCTGGGAGTGCTGATCGTGCTGGAGACCCTGAAAACTGCAAAAAAGGTCGTCGGGATCAAGCAGCTCCGCAGAGCGTTAAAAGAATCGCGCGCCGTCACGGCGTTTTTCGCCGATGACGCCGATCCGATGCTCATTGCGCCCCTCGCGCTGGAATGTACGGCGCAGCACGTGGAGATCGTCCGCGTGGCGACGATGACCGAGCTTGGCGATGCCTGCGGGATTTCCGTTCCGTCGGCCTGCGCGGCAATCGTCCGATAATCGCTCATTTCCTGAATAGCTTCGGCTGTTCGGGTTATGATAAATGCTGAAAAGCTATATTTTGAGGAAGGAGGAACATTATGCCTACTTTTAACCAACTGGTAAGAAAGGGTAGAGAACAGTCGACCTACAAGTCCACTGCGCCTGCACTGCAGAAGGGGATCAACACCCTGAAGAACCGTGCAACCGATCTGTCTTCGCCGCAGAAGAGAGGTGTCTGCACCGCAGTCCGTACCACCACCCCGAAGAAGCCGAACTCCGCGCTCCGTAAGATCGCCCGTGTGCGTCTGACGAATGGCTACGAGGTTTCCGCTTATATCCCCGGTGTTGGCCACAACCTGCAGGAGCACTCCGTCGTGCTGATCCGCGGCGGCCGTGTCAAGGACCTGCCTGGCGTTCGTTACCACATCATTCGTGGTACGCTCGATACGCAGGGCGTTCAGGGTCGTATGCAGTCTCGCTCCAAGTACGGCGCGAAGAAGCCCAAGGCCGGCAAGAAGAAGTAATTCTTCGCTGCAGCAATTTCTGCCTGTGCAAGGCAAAGCCTTGCTGAGAGTGTTTGAGATAAGTAGGAACCTCTTGGCAGGCACCCACGGAAGGGAAGTCCCTTTCGAGTACCTATGACATCATTTTATGAAGGAGGGAAGCAACGTGCCCAGAAGAGGTAATGTTCCCAAGAGAGACATTCTTCCGGATCCGATCTATGGTTCCGTTCTGGTGACCAAGCTCGTGAATAGCATCATGCTCGACGGCAAAAAGGGCGTAGCTCAGAAGGTCGTCTACGGTGCATTCCAGATCGTGGAAGAAAAGACCGGCAAGTCCGGGTTGGAGGCGTTCCAGCAGGCAATGGAAAACATCATGCCCGCTGTCGAAGTCAAGACCCGCCGTGTCGGCGGCGCGAACTATCAGGTTCCGATCGAGGTTCGCCCGGAAAGACGTCAGACCCTCGGTCTGCGTTGGCTGACTAATTATAGTCGCGCAAGAAGTGAGAAAACCATGAGAGAGCGCCTTGCCGGCGAAATCATGGATGCCTGCAACAATACGGGTGCCGCTGTGAAGAAGCGCGAAGATACCCACAAGATGGCTGAGGCCAACAAGGCATTCTCTCACTTCCGTTGGTAATCAGCAAAGGAGAACAGCATGCCAAGACAATATTCACTTGAGAATACCAGAAATATTGGCATCATGGCGCATATCGATGCAGGTAAGACGACGACGACCGAGCGTATCCTGTTCTACACCGGCGTGAATTATCGCCTCGGTGAGACTCACGAAGGTACGGCGACCATGGACTGGATGGAGCAGGAGCAGGAGCGTGGCATCACGATCACCTCTGCTGCGACCACGTGCCACTGGAAGGGCGTCAGAATCAACATCATCGACACGCCGGGCCACGTCGACTTCACCGTTGAAGTCGAGCGTTCGCTCCGCGTGCTGGACGGTTCTGTGACAGTCCTTTGTGCAAAGGGCGGCGTTGAGCCGCAGACGGAAACCGTTTGGAGACAGGCTGATAAATATCGTGTCCCGCGTCTTGTTTATGTCAACAAGATGGACATGATGGGTGCCGATTTCTACAATGTCCTGAAGATGATGGACGAACGACTCAAGTGTGTCGCAGTCCCCATCCAGTTGCCGATCGGTAAGGAAGAAAACTTCCGCGGCGTTATCGACCTCATCAAGATGCGTGCTTACGTGTTCTACGATGAGCTCGGTAAGGATATGCGTGAAGAGGATATCCCTGCCGATATGGAAGAATTGGCCAATCAGTATCGTGACCATATGCTCGAATCCATCTCCGATGAGGACGAGGAGATCATGATGCTCTATCTGGAAGGGGAGGAAATCCCTGAAAAGACGATCAAAGCCGCGATCCGGAAGGCGACCATCGCCAACAAGATCATTCCGGTTACGTGCGGTTCGTCCTACAAGAATAAGGGTGTTCAGGAACTTCTTGATGCGATTGTCGAGTATATGCCGTCGCCTCTGGATAAACCCGCCATCAAAGGCACCAACCCCAAGACGGACGAGGAGGAGACCCGCGCGTCGGACGACAGCGCCCCGTTCTCTGCCCTCGCTTTTAAGATCATGACCGACCCCTATGTCGGCAAGCTGGCGTTCTTCCGGGTCTATTCCGGTACGCTGGATTCCGGCAAGACGGTCTTGAACACCAATAAGAACCAGCGCGAGCGCATGGGTCGTATCCTGCTCATGCACGCGAACCACAGAGAAGATCTCCAGACCGTCTATTCCGGCGACATCGCAGCAGCGGTTGGCCTGAAGAACACGACGACTGGCGATACGCTCTGCGACGAGAAGAACCCGATCGTTCTTGAGTCCATGGAATTCCCCGAGCCTGTCATTCGCGTGGCGATTGAGCCAAAGACGAAGGCCGGTCAGGAGAAAATGGGCATCGCGCTGGCAAAGCTGGCTGAAGAAGACCCCACCTTTAAGACCTACACCGATGAAGAAACCGGCCAGACGATCATCGCCGGCATGGGTGAGCTTCATCTGGAGATCATTGTCGACCGCCTGCTGCGTGAGTTCAAGGTGGAAGCCAATGTCGGCGCGCCGCAGGTTGCCTATAAGGAGACCATCAAGAAGAAGGTCAACCAGGAGACCAAGTACGCACGTCAGTCCGGTGGTAAGGGTCAGTACGGCCACGTCAAGATCACTGTGGAACCCAACGAGAGCGGCAAGGGCTTTGAGTTCATCAATGCCACAGTCGGCGGCTCTGTGCCGAAGGAATACATTCCGGCGGTTGAGCAGGGCGTCAGGGGAGCCATGGAGTCCGGCGTGCTTGCCGGCTTCCCGGTGGTCGACGTCAAGGTCACACTCTACGACGGCTCCTATCACGAGGTCGACTCCTCTGAAATGGCATTTAAGATCGCTGGTTCTATGGCGTTCAAGGAAGCCTGTCAGAAGGCTGAGCCGGTGGTGCTTGAGCCGATCATGAAGGTTTGCATCATTGTCCCCGACGAGTATATGGGCGACGTCATCGGCGATGTCACCTCCCGCCGCGGCACAATTCAGGGTCTCACCCAGCGCAACGGCGCGCAGCAGATCGACTGCTTTGTCCCGCTGTCCGAGATGTTCGGCTACGCGACAAACCTCCGTTCCAGAACGCAGGGGCGCGGCCAGTTCACCATGGAGCCGAGCCACTACCTCGAGCTCAACAAGAGCCTGACCGAGGCTGTCGTCTCCAAGCGCAAGGGTGTGTAAATTTTCTTCTTTTTCTCTTGTCAAAACGTGATTTATCATGTATGATGGAGAAGATGCGAAAACAAATGTAAGTGTAAGTTATTATTTTCTAAGGAGGATAATCCAACATGGCAAAACAGCATTTTATTAAGGATAAGCCCCATGTCAACATTGGTACCATCGGCCACATCGACCATGGCAAGACCACGCTGACTGCTGCAATCACCAAGTACCTCGCTTTCTTCGGCGATGCTGAGTACACCGACTATTCTTCCATCGATAAGGCTCCGGAAGAAAGAGAACGTGGTATCACCATCAACACCGCGCACGTCGAGTATCAGACCAACGACCGTATTGGCCATGACTACAAGACTGGCGAAGACAATGTGCAGATCAAGGGTCGTCACTACGCCCACGTCGACTGCCCGGGCCACGCCGACTATATCAAGAACATGATCACCGGCGCTGCGCAGATGGACGGCGGCATCCTCGTCATCGCTGCTTCCGACGGCCCCATGGCTCAGACCAAGGAGCACCTTCTGCTTGCCCGTCAGGTTAACGTTCCTTCGATCCTTGTCTTCCTGAACAAGTGCGATCAGGTTGACGACGAAGAGCTGCTCGAGCTCGTCGAGATGGAAGTCCGCGAGACCCTGGCCTCCTACGATTTCCCCGGCGACGACACCCCCATCATCCGCGGCTCCGCTCTGAACGCTCTGGCTTCCGAGTCCACCGACCCGAACGCTCCTGAGTACAAGTGCATTGAAGAGCTCATGC
>CAKUJA010000088.1 GCA_934661135.1 uncultured Oscillospiraceae bacterium | reverse complement strand
TCCAGCGTCGGATTGGCCTCATGCGTACCAACACAGATGTGGTCGAGAGAGCAATAATCCTCACAGCCGCAGTGATGGCCGCACTGGGTCACGTGACATTCGATACAGTGGTTCGCTTTTTCATTGAGATGGCTCATAACAGTATCCTCCTTTTTGAGTGTACCGTTAGTTTGCCCGGCGTGCAGCGCGATATTCCGGTAAAAATTTCAAATAATAACGTGTCCGTTCATTTTCTCCCTGCCAGTACCCGGTTCAGCAGTGCACCGTAAAACATAATTGAAATACAGATATAGAGCCACAGCAGGCTGAACAGCAGCAGCGCCAGGCTCCCGTAGAGCGTTGTCGCGCGCGGAAAGTGGTTGACATAGACCGAAAGCACCGACGAAAACACGTTCCACGCCACCGCCGCGCCGAGCGCACCCGGCAGCACGCGCGTGAGCCGCTGTCTCTGGTTTGGCAGCACCAGATAGAAAAACGCGAAAATCACCATTAAAAACACCGTAGAATAGAGGTGCAAATAGTGCATGGAAAATTCCAGCGCCCGGTCTGCCCAGCCGCCGCTTCCGGCCAGCAGCCGCAGCAGCGCCTTGCCGTAGACGTTCAGCAGCAGCGTCACCACCAGCGCCAGCAGCATCGCCAGCGTGCAGAAGATACAGAGTAGCCGCTGCCCCAGATAACTCCGCGTCTCCCGAATGCCGTCCACCGCATTGAGTCCCTGCTGCAAACTGTGCATCCCCTTTGAGCTAGACCAGATCACCGTCACCGCGCTGATCGAAATCAGCGACACCGGCTGCACCTGATAAAGCCCGTCCAGCAATCCTTCAAACAGCGGCATCAATGCCTCCGGCGACACCTGCCCCAAAAACCGCAGCACATCTGCCTCCTGCAAACTTGTCCGCTGCAACATCGCCAGCAGCAAACTCGCCAGTGGAAAAACCGACAGCAGCAGAAAAAACGCCGTATTGCCCGCATAGAGCGGAATCCGCACCTCGGCCAGCCACTTCGTCCACTTCTTGATCCAATCAATCAGACGCACCGCCGCTCCCCCTCTTTCTTTTTTCAGAATATCAAATTTTCCCGCGAAAGGCAACCGGAACACCCCGGATTTTGGCATAGACAAGCCGAAAAAAATTTGCTACAATAAGAAAAACATCGTCTTATGGGAGGATTCTGTTATGAAGTGTCCGTATTGTGGCTTTCAGGAGAGCAAAGTTGTCGATTCCCGCCATTCCGAAGATGGCTTGAGCATCCGGCGCCGCCGGGAATGCCTGTCCTGTCAAAAACGCTTCACCACCTATGAGACTGTCGAGAGTCTGCCGATCGTCGTCATTAAGCGCGGCGGCATCCGTCAGGCGTTCGACCGCAATAAGATTCTCAACGGAATGCTCCGTGCCTGCGAAAAGCGTCCCGTCCCGATGAGCGACCTCGAAGCCGCCACCGACGAGATTGAGCAGAGCATTCAAAACTCGCTTGACCGCGAGGTCTCCACCGAAAAAATCGGCGAGCTCGTCATGGAAAAGCTCAAGCCGATGGATGAAGTCGCCTATGTCCGCTTCGCCTCGGTCTACCGCCAGTTCAAGGACATCGACAGCTTCAAGCGCGAGCTCGACAAAATCCTGGATGAGCGGTAACTCCAGTCCCTATCTTCATAAAAAAGCAATCGTCGGTTCCCCGCCCGGGAACCGACGATTTTTTACAGCTTCTCTTTCAGTCTCATCCAAAGACAGTTCACGGCATAATAGGTCGTCTCATAGCGCAAATAGGCCAAAATTCTTGTATCCCATTTGACGCGCACCGCCGGCGGAAATTCCTCGTCCGCATCCCAAAACTGCAAAATCACATCGATCTTGTCCAGCAGCGGAATCCGATACGCTACATCTCCAACCGGCTCCTTCGTCCCGCCGAGCGCTTCGCACGCCTTTGCCAGCGCCGCCGTCTGCCCCGTGAACTGCTTCGCCCAGTTGTCGAACATATCATTGCCGAGCGTCGTCCCGGTCACCACACCGTCGAGCTGATTGACCGACACATACTCGCCCGAAAGCGGTGTCTGCGTCTTTGCGCAGCAGAGATAGTCAAAAATCGTGCCGACTTCGTCGTGTCCGGCGTGCTTTGCTGTCTGAAACCCATCATCCGACCATTCCACGCGCCCGCTGCTCCGGTCAATGCGGTATTCCCGCCGCAAAAAGGTCACGTAGAGATACGCCGCGTCATGTCGCAGCGGCACGCGCCGAAGCATCGCCTCCTGATCGTATTGCAGAAAGTCCCGCTCCAGCCGGTCGCGTGTCATGTCGTAATTGGATATCCGTTCCATTTAGTGCCGGCCTCCGCCAAATCCTCCGCGGCCACCGCCGCCAAATCCGCCTCGGCTTCCGCCACCGAATCCGCCATGGCTTCCGCCAAATCCGCCGCGGCTGCCGCCGGAGAATCCGCCTCTCGAGCCGCCGCCGAAGCTGCCGCCCGGTCTCGACCCCGGATTCGGTCTGGGATTGGGCCGCGGGCCACCCGGTCTCGGCCCTCCGCCGGGAGGGGGCGGGGGCGGCGGTGCCCAGCGCCGGCGGCGGTTGCCGCCGAGCACGCTGCCCCAGAACATTCCCTTCCAGAAGCCGTCTCCGGAGCCGCCGCTGCTTCCGCCGCGATAATCGTCATCGTCGCCGCGCCGTGGCCGTGAGAAGATCGCCTTCAGCACCCACAAAATCAGCACCACAATCAAAATCCCCAGCAGCAAATCTCCGATTCCCGAGCCGCCGCTGCTCTCGCGCTCCACCGGCGCGTTCGCTTTCGGCACCGTCGCGCTGTACCACTTCGTCAAATCTTTATAAAACGTCGTTGCCCAAGCGCTGCTGGCCGAGTAGTCCACATCGTCCAGATCGTTTCCGCAGATCGTCTCCAGCGTCCCGGTCGTGGCATACTGCCAGATCTCATCCCCCGGATACAGATACCAGCTATCGCTGCCCGCGTCAATCACCAGCAGCATATCGCTGTCCAGGAAACCAGATTCCTCCCAGACGCCGTAGGTATAATCCGCAATGTCCTCGCCGTCCGTGTCGCTGACCGTCAGCAGCGGAACGATGCTGTTATACTTCTCGTTCAGCGTTTTCAGCGTCTCCGCGATCGACTGTTCCGTCTGCTCATCCAGGATTCCGGCCTCATCGAGCACATATCCCGCGAACTCATTCCCGCCGCTTTCCAGCACATTTTCCGTATTCGAGCGATCCCACGGCCTGCCAATCAGCAGCGCCGCCACGATCAGCACAATCGTGATCGCAATCGCCACGCCGCGTTTTTTGAAAAAGCTCATACTCTCTCCTTTTTAGCTGTTTGCGCGCGTCTCCAGCAATTTCTGCTTCAGCTCGCCCTCAATGCGCCGCAGCTCCGTCTCAGCCTCCTGCCGCTTCTTCGCGCCCTCGGTCTGAATCTGCAAAACCTCGTCCAGCGTGGAGATGAGCGACTGGTTCGTGTATTTCAGCGTCTCAATGTCGACAATGCCGCGCTCCGATTCCTTCGCAGTCTCCACGGTCGCCATCTTCAGCATATCCGCATTCTTTTGCAGCAGTTGGTTCGTCATATCCGTCACCTTCCGCTGCGCTTCCATCGCGCGCTGCGAATCCTGGATGCCCAGCGCCAGCACCATCTGGTTCTTCCACAGCGGGATCGTGTTCATGATCGACGTCTGGATCTTCTCCATCATCATGCTGTCGTTGTTCTGGATCATGCGGATCTGCGGCGCAGTCTGAAGGGAGATGACGCGCGTCAGCTCCAGGTCATGCAGCTTCTTCTCAAACCGGATGCACTGATTCTCAAAGTCGTTCGCCGCCTGCGCGTCCTCCGGCAGGCCGGACTGCTCCGCCTTCTTCCGCAGCGCAACGAGTGTCGTGCTGCGCGCGTCGGCCAGCTTTTGCTGCCCGGCGAGAATATACATCGTCAGCTCCTTGAAGTAGGCGAGATTCTTGTCGTACATCTGATCCATGATCTCGATGTCCTTCATCAGCGTAAGCTTGTGGTTTTCCAGCTCGCCCGCGATCTTGTCCACATTCTTCTCCGCGATGGAGTATTTTGCCTTCGTCTCCTCAGCCGTCTTGCTCGCCTTGCTGAACCAGCCGGCAATGCCCTTCTTCTCCGGCTCGTCAAGCGTTTTCAGCTCCACGAGCAGGCTTGCCACCATGTCGCCGATCTCGCCCATGTCGCGCGTCTTGACCTTCGCCAGCGCCGTCTCCGAGAAATCGGCAATGTTCTTCTGCGCCGCCGCGCCGTATTGCAGCACTTGGTTGGCATTCGTCAGGTCAATCTGTCCCGCAAACGCGGTCACAGCCTGCTGTTCCTCCGGCGAAAGTGCGGACAGCTCCGGCCCCGCCTCCGGCGCCGCTTCCGCTTTTTGCAGCAGATCCGGCTCCTTGACCGCAGGCTGCGCCGTGTCGAGATCGGGGGTCAGCGTCAAAGTTGGGATTTTCTGTTCTTCCATCGTAATTACTCCTTCTCAAAATCGTTTCCGCCGGTCAGTCCTTCGCTGGCCATCATCTTCTCCATCACGCGGATTTCCGCGGTAATATCCACCACATCGTTTTCAAACAGGCTGTCAAGCTGCTGCTGGAACGCGGCAATCACCTTTTCCAGCATCTCCTCGATCTTGCGCATTCCCTCGTCGATGTTCCCGGTGCGCACACCCTGGTTCTGCAGCACGACATACTGCTCCAGCAGCTTGATCGTCGTCGGCAGATAGTAGTTCAAAAACTGCCGGATCTGCTTCAGGTTCTCCGGGTGCTGCTTCACATAATCGAAGATCTTCTGCGTCAGAATTTCAAGCTGCTTGAGCTGCGCCGAGAGCTTGAAATCCGGGATCTCGTCATTCAGCTCACCAATCCGGCGCACCGCCGCCTGTCCCTGCTGCAATACCGCGTCAAGCTCCGCGTTTCCGCTGCTCTGGACGGTCTGCGCCGGTTCCTGTTCTTTTTTTGCCGCAGCAGCTTCGGCTTTTTTCGGCTTCTGAGCCGCTTCCTCCGGGTTTTCTTCCGTCTTTACCATCTTGTCCGGGAAAAACAGCTTCAGCACAAAATACGTTACCAGCGAGAGCGCCGCGCACCCCACTACACCGCCAAGGCTCGACAGCTTTCCCTCAATTGCGTAGGAGATCCATACCAAACCGACCGCATAGATCGGAATTGTCGATTTCTTTTTCGTTTGTTTCATAGATTCCCTTTCCCGGACGCTTGTCCATTGATTTTCTATCTGATCTGCGCCAGTTGACAGCGCGCATCCGCGCGACACATTCTTACGTTTTATAGTATCGCACACCACGTTGAAAGTCAATATTGCGCGTTGACACCCCCGCTTCAAATCGATATAATAGCAGCATAATAACAACGGTTTCCCTGCCGGGACTGCCGAAGCAGTCCCGGCTTCAACGGCGGGTTCCGGCCGCGCGGGCAGAGAGCTTCATCCGGATCGCATCGCCGTACATTCATCCATATGCGCCGCCGCCCCGTGTGGTGCAGCGTTTGACTTTTTTCGTGCAGGAGGCACCGTTATGACGAAAGTATCCCCTTCCATCCTTTCCGCTGATTTTGCCAACCTTGAACGCGACATCCGCGCGCTTGCGCCCGCCGGTGCCGACTATGTCCATGTAGACGTTATGGACGGCACATTTGTTCCAAACATTACGTTGGGTCAGCCGGTTGTCCGTGCCATCCGTAAGGTTAGCGAGCTTCCGCTCGATGTCCATCTGATGATCGACCGCCCGATTCGCTACGTCGAGGAGTTCTGCGACGCCGGCGCCGACATTCTCACCCTCCACGTCGAAGCCGACACTGAAGCCAATACCCGCCATGCGCTCGAGCTTATTCAGGCGCGCGGCGTCAAGCCGGCTGTTGCAATCCGGCCAAAGACCCCGGCCGAAGCGGTTCTCCCCTTCCTCGATCTCTGCGATCTTGTCCTCGTGATGACAGTCGAACCCGGCTTCGGCGGTCAGTCGTTCATGACCGGACTCATGCCCAAGCTGCAACAGGTTCGCGACTATATCGACGCGCGTCGCCCCGGCTGTGAGCTAGAGGTCGACGGCGGTGTCACCACCGAGACCGCCAAGCTCTGCACTGCGCACGGTGCCAATGTCCTTGTCGCCGGCTCCGCCTACTTCAAAGCGACCGACAAGGCCGCCTTCGTCCGCAGCGTCAAATAGCTGCGGCAGGACGTCCCGTCTCCCCAGCCACACCGCATCCCCGCCGCAGCGCGGGGATGCCATTTTCCCGGGGTGTATCCGAAAACTGGCGATGTGACCGGCAGCGTGAAAAAGCCCGTCGTCCGGGTGCGTTGGCAGTTTTCAGATACGCACTGGTGCAAAAGGAGGAATTCCATGAAATCCACGAAATCGCGTCCGAAGCTGCACGCTTGGGGCGCCGTTTTGGTTCTGGCCGCCGCGTGTATCCTCTGCTCACTCTCGGTTGTTGCCATTCAGCCAGGTTCTCTCTCTGAAACGCTTGCCATGTTCTGGTCAGACAAGCTGCTCTTTCTGCTCAACGGCTTCCCGGTCTGCGTTGTCCTGCTGCTCTGCTGGTGCGCGACCGGCAATCCCTTCTCTGCCGCCGGTCTCGGCAGCCTGATTGTCAATCTGATGTCCTATGTCAATCTCGTCAAAACCGATTGCCGCAACGATCCCTTTGTCCCCGATGATTTCCAGCTTCTCCGCGAAGCCATGAACGCCGCCAGCGAATATACGCTCAATCTCCACTGGGGAATTCTCATCGCCATTCTGCTCGGCAGCGCCGCCTGCTTTGTCCTCGCGCACTTTCTCCGTGCGCCGCGCCCGCGGTGGTATGTCCGCGTCGCTCTGGCGCTCGTGCTGCTCGGCGGCTTCTGCTGGTCTGTCCCGAATGTCTATCAGAAAACCGGCCTTTACAATAAGCGCGGCAATGAAATGAGCAAAACCAACGTCGCCGAGGTGTTCCGGCTCTGTGGCTTCCCCTATTGTTTTCTACATAATTACAACCTTTATTCGGTCGAAAAACCTGCGGATTACAGCAGCGCCGGCATGAAGGCGCTCGCCGCGTCCGACGGCGCAGTCTACGTCGAACCGGCCGTCCGCCCGAACGTCATCTTCGTCATGTGCGAAGCGTACACCGATCTGTCCGATGAAGATGTTTTTCTCTACTCTGAGGAGGAAAACCCAACGCACGGCTTCCATGTGCTGGCCGCCTCCGGCCGCGCCAAATCCGGCCATATCGTCGTCAGCAACTTCGGCGCCGGCACAGCCAACACTGAATTTGACGTCCTCACCGGTATCCAGACCAACATGGTCTCCCCCGGCAACACGTCCTCGTTCCGCGTCATCCGCAAAGCGGTCAACGCCCTGCCGCAGGTCTACAAACGTGCCGGCTATCACACCTATTTCATGCACCCCGGTTACAGTTGGTTCTATAACCGTGACAATGTCTATCGCGACCTCGGCGTCGACGAGCGCAAGTTCAACGACGACTACACCGACGCCGACAAAAAAGGCACCATGATCTCCGACGCGGCCTTCCTCGCGCACCTGACCGCCGACCTCGACACGCGCCTGAGCACAACCGATCCCCTCTTTGCCTACACGGTCACAATTCAGAACCATCAGGCCTATCCCTACACAAAATACGGCTTCAAGCCAGAAAAACCGCCGCTTGCCGTCACAATTTCCGACACCTCCATGGAGACGCTCTCGGTCTACCTCGAGGGTGTCCGCGATTCCACGGCCATGCTCACCGAGCTTTGCGCCTATCTCGACTCCCGTGATGAGCCGACGCTCCTTGTGTTCTACGGCGATCACCGCCCGACGCTCGGGCAGGACTACGCGGTCTACCGCGAGCTCGGTCTCGCCACCGGTCTGACCGGCGCCACGGAGGACGTCATTGCTACCTACGAGACGCCCTATCTGCTCTGGGCAAACGAAGCCTACGCGCCGTACTGCAATTTTGACGCGCTCGACCTGCCGGACATTGTCAGCAGCAACTATCTCGGCGCGGCAGTCTATGAACTGACCGGTCTGACCGGCCTTGACCCCTATTTCGACACGCTCGAATCGCTCCGCCGCACGCTCCCGGTCATCTCCCACGATTGCTATCTCGACACCGATGGCAACGAAATTCTCTCCCTGACCGACGCCCAGCAGTCTGTGCTGACCACACTGGCCGACTGGAAATACTACCGGCTCAAGGAGGAGCCTCTGCACACTAATTGACCGCACAAAAACCGGCCGCCGGCGTTGCTGTCCCCTGACAGGGGTAACAACGTTGGCGGGGGATCCCCGGCTGGTGTTTATGCACCAGTCGGGTTTTATAATTGGCGTATAGCTGGGAATGGTTCAGGATACCATTGGGATATCTTTGTGCTGTTCCGGTTTTGCTGTTTGTCTGTTCTCCATGCAGCCAATGTCGGCGTAGTGAATTTCCACAGTCTGTGGTGCGTGTTTGGACCATTTTACTTCCTTTTCATGCACCACAATTTTCTGGATGAAGAGCCGCAGCAGTTCCGGTGTCAGCTCTTGAATGTCCGTGTACCGCTTCGCTTTATCGAGGAAGGCTGCTGTATTGCTTACCGTTTCTTTCAGCCGCTGGATCTCTGCTTCTTGCTGTGGGAGCGCTTTTGTCAGCTTTGCCTGCTCGTCCGTGTAACTGGTGGCGAGCATCTGGAACTGTTCTGCTGTAATTCGGCCCAGCACACTGTCCTCATAGAGCTTCTTGAAAATCGCATCCAGCTCGGC
>CAKUJA010000087.1 GCA_934661135.1 uncultured Oscillospiraceae bacterium | reverse complement strand
CGGCAGCGGCGATGGCAAGGCGGTAGTCAAAGTGGATATCCGCGACGAGCGGCAGCGGCGACTCCGCGCAGATCTCGCGGAAGGCGTGTGCCGCATCCAGATCAGGAATGGCCAGACGCGCAATCTCGCAGCCGGCGGCAGCGAGCGCACGTATCTGGCACAGGGAAGCATCCACATCCGTGGTGCGGGTGTTGAGCATGGATTGAATGGAAACCGGCGCTCCGCCGCCGATGGCGACGGAGCCGACATGAATTTGTCTCGTCATAGAACCTCCTACTGGAACAGCGACCAAATATCCTTGAATGTGACAAATGCCATGAATGCCAGCAGCAGAATCATCCCGGCTGCGTGAATCCAGGCTTCATATTTGGATGGGATTTTCTTCTTCGTGATTGCGGTAAAGAGCGTGTTGACAAACAGCAGGAAGATACGCCCGCCGTCGAGCGCAGGCAGCGGCAGCAGGTTCATCACAGCCAGATTAACCGCGATGAATGCGCCGAGATAGGCAACGTTCAGCAATCCCTCTGCGGTTGATGCTGCGCTTTCTCCGGTCTCTGCGATAACCGACACAATCCCGACCGGGCCGGACATCTCCTTGACGGAAACCATGCCGGAAATCAGATCCTCCAATCCCATCCACACGAGCCGCCCGAAGTCGAGCGCGGTATACCATGTGTTTTTCAGAACTGTGCCGACCGTCTTTTCCTCTGCCCCGAAGTACAGACCGTATTTGTACTGTTCCTCGCCGTCCACGGTATAGAGCCGCGGCGTCATTGCAAAATCCTTTAGCTCGACGAGCTTGCCGTCGCGCTTGACCACGAGGTCAAACCGTCCGGTTGTGTTGCGGCCAAGCAGCATTCCGACGTCGGAGTAGATGTAGACGCGCCGTCCGTCAATTTTGTAAAGCTCGTCGCCAACCTGAAGTCCCTGCTCGCTCTCCAACGGGCAGCCGTCGAAAAAGCCGTCGATCTTCGCGGTCGAAAATCCCGCAACCGTGGAGTAGAGAATCGCCAGCACCAGCAGGCCGGTCAGAAAATTCATTGCGGAGCCGGCCAGCAGAATCAGCGTTCGCTTCCACCAGCTCTGGCGTGTAAAGGCACGCGGATTCTCAGAATCCGCATCCTCGCCCTCCATCGCGCAATAGCCGCCAATCGGAATGCAGCGGATGGCGTAGAGCGTCTCGCCCTTCTGCTTTTTCCAGACCGCCGGCCCCATGCAGATGGAAAATTCATTGACCTGCACGCCGCAGGCCTTGGCCGTCAGAAAATGGCCTAGCTCGTGGAAAAAGATCAAAATGCCGAAAATCAAAATTGCGATCAGAATATACATGAAATCACCCTTTCCGGTGAGAATAGTCAACCGATAGAAAACTGCACAAGGCGCGGGCAGCGCCGTCCACCCCCCACAAATGCAGAATTTTGCATACAGGGCATCTAGGGTGTATCTGAAATCTCCCAATGCACGCGGAAAGCGGGTCTTTTTGCGGTGTGCCGCGTCAGTTTTCAGATGCCCCTTAACCCTACAACGCAGCGGCAAGCTGCCTGGCTTCTGCGTCGACGGCCAGAATGTCCTCCAGCGTCGGAGCCTGGTGAACCGGCAGCGCGAGCGCGTGTTCCACCGCCGAGGGAATGTCATAAAACCGGATCTCGTCGCGCAAATAGCGCGCAACAGCGACCTCATTTGCCGCGTTCATCGCGGCGCAGGCCGTACCACCCAGGCGCGCGGCCTGTTTGGCCAGCGCGAAGCAGGGGAACGCCGCTTCGTCAAGCTCGCCGAAGCTCAGATTCCCGCAGCGGAACAGATCAAGCGCCGGTGCGGGATTGTGCAGCCGCTCGGGGTAGGTCATGGCAAGGCCAATCGGAATGCGCATATCCGGCACGCCGAGCTGCGCCATCACGGCGCCGTCGACAAATTCCACGAGCGAATGAATGATCGACTGCCGGTGGATGATCGCCGTGACCTTCTCCAGCGGCAGACTGTAAAGGCGCATCGCTTCAATCACTTCTAGCCCCTTGTTCATCAGAGTCGCGCAGTCGATGGTGATTTTCGCGCCCATCTTCCAGTTTGGATGCTTTAGTGCGTCGGCCTTCGTCTTTCCGGCCAATTCCTCGCGCGTCATGCCGAAGAAGGGGCCGCCGGAGCAGGTGAGAATCAAACGGCGGATTTCGCGCCGGTCATGGCATCCCATGAGACACTGAAAAATGGCCGAATGCTCCGAGTCGACAGGGATGATCTCTGCGCCGCAGCGCGCAGCTTCCTGCATGACCAGCTCGCCCGCGCAGACGAGCGTCTCCTTGTTGGCCAGCGCAATGCGCTTTCGTTCGCGGATGGCCGCGAGCGTCGGCCGCAGACCGATCATACCGGAGACTGCGGTCACAACCGTGTCGGCTGCGGGCAGCGTCGCCGCTTCGAGCAGACCATCCATACCGGCAGCCACCCTTATAGTTGTATCCGCCAAACGGACGTTTAATGCCTGCGCGGAGGCAGAATCCATCATCACGGCAAGCGCCGGGCGATATTTTCGGCACTGCGTCTCCATCCGGTCGACGTCGCAGTTCGCGGTCAGCGCGGCGACGCGCAGACCGAGGTCGTCGACGACGTCAAGCGTCTGCCGCCCGATAGAGCCGGTGGAGCCGAGAATGGAAAGCGTTCTCACAGCACAACCTCCATCCACATCACGGCCGCATAGACGACCGGCGCAATGAACAGGATCGAATCAAACCGGTCGAGCACGCCGCCGTGCGTCAGGAAGATGTGGCTGTAATCCTTGATCCCGGCCTCGCGCTTGATGAGACTGGTCGACAGGTCGCCAAGCTGTCCAAAGACGTTCGCCGCCACACCGAGCAGCGCAAAATACCAGATCGGAAGCGTCATCTGCCATACCCATTTGCAGATCAGGCAGAGCAGGATCATGCCAACCGCGCTGCCGATCGGCCCCGCAATAAAGCCGGCCCATGTCTTGTTCGGGCTGACGTTCGGCGCGAACTTCTTATGGCCGAACGCCATCCCGCCGAGCATGGAAAAGCTGTCGCCGATGAAGGCGATCACAAACGGCATCAGCACGAATGCCGGGCCGATGTTGCGCAGCAGCGCGATGCAGCCGTACATTGCAGGGAACAAAAACGCCGCTACGATGCAGACTGCCACGTCGGTAAACGGGATGGCCTTTTCCGTGCCGTGGGTGCGGACGGCCAGCAGGAACAGGCACATGACATAGAGAAACGCGTAGATCAGCGTCGCCTTTACCGCTGTTCCGAGTGCGAGCAGCAACACAACGAGCGCCGCACACAGAATGGTCGGCACATAGAATCGCTGCGGGCGCTTGCAGGCCGTGTGCAGCAGCTCATAGGCCGCCGCACCCGCGATGGCCGCGACAAGAAGTGCCGTCGCAATCGGCGGCAGGAACACCAAAACAAGAATCAGAAGCGGTACGCCGATTGCGGCCACCAAAAGTCGCTGTTTCATTTCTTGACACCTCCAAAGCGCCGGTCACGCCGCTGGTAGGCGGCGATGGCGCGGTCAAGCTCAGCCTCATCGAAATCCGGCCAGAGCACATCTGTAAAATAATATTCGCTGTATGCCGACTGCCACGGCAGGAAGTTCGACGTCCGAATCTCGCCTGAGGGACGGATGACAAGTTCCGGATCGGGAATGCCCGCCGTGTAGAGATAGCCGCCGAACATTGTCTCCGTCAAATCCTCCGGGTTGGCCTTCCTGTCCACACAGTCCTGCGCAAACTGCCGCGCGGCGTGTACGATCTCATCGCGTCCGCCATAGTTCACGCAGATGTTGGCCTGAAAGCCATCGTAATGCGTCGAGATCTCATCCGTTTTTGCGATGAGCGCCCGCAGAGAAGGGGAGATCCGCCCCAGATCGCCTAAGATTTTCAGCCGGATGTGATCCTGCTCCATCTCCGCAATCGCTTCATGCAGGTATTTGTCAAACAGCGCCATGATCGCCTGCACCTCGTCTGCCGAGCGCTTCCAGTTCTCTGTGGAAAACGCGTAGACCGTCAGATAGTCCAGACCGAGATTTTTACAATAGGTTGCGATTTTGCGGAATGTCTCGCTGCCCGCAGCGTGTCCCGCTGTGCGCGGAAGACCGCGATGCTGTGCCCAGCGTCCATTGCCGTCCATGATGATGGCGATGTGCCGCGGAAGCGGCTTGCCGGATTCTGTTTTTTTGAAAAGTGCCATACGTCCATCCTTTGCCGTATTCACAGCAAAAGCCGCCAACGGCGGCTTTTGCGAAGATTTCCTGTGTTAAATTTCGAGGAGCTCCTTTTCCTTCTTGCCGTACATCTCGTCGATCTTCTTCGTGTACTTGTCGGTGAGATCCTGAATGTCCTTCTCAGCCTTTTTCTGGTCGTCCTCGGTCAGCTCGCCCTTCTTCTGCGCCTTCTTGACGAAGTCGACTGCTTCGCGGCGGACGTTGCGAACGGCGACCTTGCCGTCCTCGGCGTACTTTTTGACCTGCTTAATCAGATCCTTGCGGCGTTCCTCGGTGAGCTGCGGGAACACCAGACGGATAATCCGGCCGTCGTTCTGCGGGTTGATGCCAAGCTCCGAGGTCTGGATGGCCTTTTCAATCGGCTTGAGCAGGCTGCCGTCCCACGGCTGGATGACCAGCGTGCGCGGATCGGGAGAGGAGATCGAGCCGACCTGATTGATGGGCGTCGGCGTACCGTAATATTCTACTTCGATGCGGTCAAGCACTTGCGCGTTGGCACGGCCTGCGCGCACGGCTGCAAAGTCGGAGGCGAGAACCTCCAGCGTCTTTTCCATTTTTCGCTCAAACTGCTTCAGATCTGCCATAATTTCTCCTTCTGCCGCCGTCTCACAGAGTTTCAAAAGGAAAGATCCCCGCCCGGCGGCTGGTTGAACGTGGGGACTCTTTCTGCCATGACAAGGTACGAAGGGCGCTTATTCCGAGACGAGCGTGCCGATGTTCTCGCCCATCACCGCGCGGAGAATATTTTCCGGGTCCTTCAGCGCAAAGACGAGCACCGGAATGTGGTTGTCCATCGAAAGGCTCGTCGCCGTGGTGTCCATGACGGCCAGATGCTTTGCCAGCACCTCGTCATAGGTGATGGAATCATATTTCACGGCGCTGGGGTCCTTTGCCGGGTCGGCGGAGTAGACACCGTCGATGTTTTTCGCCAACAGGATCGCGTCGGCGTTGATTTCCGCCGCGCGGAGCACTGCACCCGTATCAGTGGAGAAGTAGGGGTTGCCAGTGCCGCAGCCGAAGATCACAACGCGGCCTTTTTCCAGGTGACGGATGGCCTTGCTGCGAATGTATGGCTCTGCAATCTTGTTCATCTCGATGGCCGTCTGCACGCGAACCTCCACGCCGCGCTGCTCCAGCCGGTCGGCCACAGCCAGCGCGTTGATGACGGTTGCCAGCATTCCCATATGGTCGGCGCGGGTGCGCTCCATATGGCCGCCGCCGTCCTTTACGCCGCGCCAGAAGTTGCCGCCGCCGACCACAACGCCGACCTGTACGCCGAGATCGACACATTTTTTAATGACGTCGCACACGCCGCCAATCACGTCAAAATCCAACCCGCGGTGCGCATCGCCCGCGAGCGCTTCGCCGCTGATTTTCAGCAGCACTCTTTTATATTTCGGTTCGGACATACGATTAATTTACTCCTTTTTGATCTGACGCTATTTTAATCTATTTTCGGTCAAATGAAAAGAGGGTAATTGAATTTTTGTGCACTGTTTCCAGATTCTTTACATTTTTTTCGTTCCCGGTGATTTTCAGATTGCGTAATGGCGCGCTTTCGAGTATAATAAACCAATCGATTGAAACAGGCTCGGAGGAGAAAAACATGGAAGAACTCAGACCGATTGAAAATCGGAATTTTATTGATAACTTTATCGAGGAAGATCTCGCGCCGGGCGGCCGTTTTGAGGGCAAGAAGGTTCATACGCGCTTTCCGCCGGAACCGAACGGCTATCTGCATATCGGCCACTGCAAGGCGCTGACGATTGATTTCGGCACGGCCGAAAAGTTCGGCGGCCTCTGCAACCTCCGCATGGACGACACCAACCCCACCAAGGAGGACACCGAGTATGTCGACGCCATTCAGGCCGACATCCACTGGCTGGGCTTCGACTGGGGCGACCGGTTCTTCTACGGCAGCGATTATTTTGAAAAGGACTATGAGTTCGCGGTGGAACTCATCAAAAAAGGCCTGGCCTATGTCTGCGACCTGACGCCAGAGCAGGCGAAGGAATACCGCGGCGACATCGGCACGCCTGCAACGTCTCCGTACCGCGACCGCAGCGTCGAGGAAAACCTCGATCTGTTTGAGCGCATGAAAAACGGCGAATTCCCCGAGGGCAGCCGCACGCTGCGCGCGAAGATCGACCTCGCCTCCGGCAACTTCAATATGCGAGACCCGGTCATCTACCGCATCCGCTATATGCACCATCACCGTCAGGGCGACAAGTGGTGCATCTATCCGATGTACGACTTTGCCCACCCGATTCAGGACGCGCTCGAGGGCATCACGCATTCGCTCTGCTCTCTGGAATTTGAAGCGCACCGCCCGCTTTACGACTGGGTCGTGAACAATGTCTCCGTTCCGTGCCATCCGCGCCAGATCGAGTTCGCCCGCCTTGGCATCGACCACACGGTCATGTCCAAGCGCAAGCTGCGCAAGCTCGTCGAGGAGCACTATGTCTCCGGCTGGGACGATCCCCGGATGCCCACCCTCTGCGGCCTGCGCCGCCGCGGATTCACGTCTGGCTCCATCCGCAACTTCTGCGAGCGCATCGGCGTAGCGAAGTCCGCCAACACCGTCGAGTATGCGTTCCTGGAGCATTGCTTGCGCGAGGATCTCAACGACAACGCCGAGCGTGTCATGGCCGTGCTGCATCCGGTGAAGCTCGTCATCACAAACTACCCAGAGGGACAGTCCGAGACGTTTGAGGTCGAAAACAACCCCGTCCATCCCGAGCAGGGGAGCCACACTATCACGTTCTCCCGCGAAGCGTGGATTGAATCGGACGACTTTATGGAACTCCCGATTCCAAAGTACAAGCGCCTCACGCCGAACGGCCCCGAGTGCCGACTGAAGGGCGCTTACCTTATCACCTGCACCGGCTGCAAAAAGGATGAGACTGGCAACGTGGCAGAGGTCTATGCCACCTACGACCCGGATTCCCGCGGCGGCGATCCCGCCGACGGCCGCAAGGTCAAGGGCGCGACGATCCACTGGGTCGACGCGGCCAACTGTGTCGAAGCCGAGGTACGCGAATATGACAACCTCTTTGCCGACGCCCAGCCGGACGCGGCAGAGGATTTCCTCACCTGTCTGAACCCGGATTCGCTCCATGTGCTCACCGGCTGCAAGGTCGAGTCCTCACTGGTGGAAGAAGCCAAAAAGTTTGATGCCGTGGAGAACCGTGTGAGTCAGAATGCGCCGGCCTTCCAGTTCATGCGTCTTGGCTATTTCTGCCTCGACAATCAGGACTGCCATGCCGATCATCTGGTCTTCAACCGCAGCGTCGGCCTGAAGGACAGCTTCAAACCCGCGAAATAAATGTTAAGTGAAAGGAAATGGCCGCCCGTGCAAGGGGCAGCCATTTCCTTTTGCAATTCGCGAAGCGGAGGATTCGTTTATCTGCCGTCCTCCTCATAGAGATTCTTGCCGCATTCCTGACAATACTTCCCATGCTGCCGCCAGATGAGCGCGTGGCAGTGTGGACACCGCCCCCAGATCAGCCATATCACAGTCTCGATGCCCAGCAGCACCAGACACGTGATGTAGAGCGGCGTTGAATCGTATAGCTCGCCAAGCAGGTAGCAAAGAATCAGCGTCACCAATATACCAACCCGAATCGTATGTACGGTTTTCAGCTTCATCGTTTTCCCTCCCTCTGCCCATTCAGACGAACGCCGACCCGAAAAGTTCCAAAGCGCAAAAAACAGGCTCCCGCGTGGGAGCCTGTTTTTGCATAGTTTACTTCTTGGCCTTGCTGTCGACCACTTCACGAAGCTGTGCGGCAAAAGCGTCGAGCGTCATCGCGCCGAGATCGCCGTCCGTGCGGTGACGCGGGGAGACCGTACCGGCTTCAATGTCGCGGTCGCCCACGATCAGCATATACGGCACCTTTTCCATCTGGCCGTCGCGGATCTTCTTGCCAATCTTCTCGCTCCGGTCGTCAACGGTCACACGGAAGCCCATGTTCGTCAGCTTTGCAGCCTGCTCGCGGCAGTAGTCCACGGCACGATCCGTGACCGGCAGCAGACGAACCTGCTCCGGCGCCATCCACGTCGGCAGCGCGCCGGCGTAGGTCTCGAGCAGATAGGCCAGCGTCCGCTCGTAGCAGCCAAGGCTGGTGCGGTGGATGATATACGGCAGCTTCTTGTCGCCGTTTTCATCAATATAGTACATTCCGAACTTCTCGGCCAGCAGCATATCGATCTGGATCGTGACCAGCGTATCCTCCTTGCCGTAGACGTTCTTATACTGGATATCCAGCTTCGGGCCGTAGAATGCAGCCTCGTCGATGCCGATCGTGTAATCGACGTCGAGATCCTTCAGAATGCGCGCCATCGCGCTCTGCGCATGATCCCACTGCTCCGCCGTGCCCTCATACTTGTTGTTGGGGTTCGCAGGATCCCACTGGGAGAAGCGGAATGTGCACTTGTCGAGCAGACCGACCGTGCCAAGGCAATACTTGGCCAGATCAAGACAGCCCTTGAATTCCTCCTCGAGCTGATCCGGGCGAAGCACCAGATGACCTTCGGAGATCGT
>CAKUJA010000086.1 GCA_934661135.1 uncultured Oscillospiraceae bacterium | reverse complement strand
GGCAGCGCGTTCCGCGCCGTCGCGCCCGTGTCAGCGGTTTGTGCGGCTTTCGCGGCACAGTCGAGCGCGTACCCGCCAAGTACCAGAAAACCGGACACTGCGCCGATGTGTGGGAGTGTCCGGCAGAGCTACAGCACAGAAGCCGGAGCGCCTGCGGGCGGCTTTCGGCGGAGGAACGAGCCGCAAGCGGCGAAGCAGGAGAAAAGGCTTGGCGCTTTTCTGCGCCAGCCCGTCCACTTCTGCCCGCAGTGCGGGCAGTTTTGGGCGGTAAAAACGGCGCTTTTCTGCGAGGGTGAAAAGTGGATTAGCGCTGATTTTCGGAAAAAGCCAAGATCGTGCCGTTGTTGCAGGCACTATTTTGGCGCTTTTTGTTTTTGGAGGGGGTGAACGCAATAAAAGCAGAGGAAAAACGCCGACATTCTGTTTGGCTGGATGACGCGACATGGAGCAAGGTGCAGTACCACTACAAGCTGGACGGCTGCACGACGCAGAACGAATTTATTGACAGGGCAATTCTCTTTTACTGCGGCTATTTACAAAGCGAATATGCGGGAGACTTTCTACCGAAGATCCTCGGCGAAACGCTGGAGGCCATCCTCAGTATGTTCGGTGACCGCATGGGAAAGCTGCTTCTCAAGCAGGCCGTCGAGCAGAATGTTTGCAATCACATTCTCGCGTCAGACACGGACATTGATGCACAGACCTACCAGCAGATGCGCGGGAAAAGCTATCAGGAGGTGCTGCGGACGAACGGTCAGATCTCATTTCCGGAGGTGCTTCGCCAACAAAGCCGGCTGTAACAGATGGCGAGACTGATCCAGAAAACCGGATTCATTCGCCGTAGAAATGCGGACAGATATATGAAGTACATCGCAACGCGGGATGGTGTGGAAGTCCTGACAGGCAAAGGCCCTGCAACGAAAAAACAAAAAGAACTGATCTCAAAGCTGCTCGAGGATTTTCCGGATATGAAGGATTCCTTCGAGTATGAGGACTACAAACGAGCGCCAACACTGCATACTGCGTCGGCGCTGATCTCTGCTGCACTGGACACACATATGCAGGAACTTCAATCCGAAGAAGGGTATTTGCACTACATTGCTACACGCCCCGGCGCGGAAAAGCACAGCGCGCATGGATTATTCGGTCGGGAAGCGCATACAGATTTGGATGCGGCAATGCACGATTTAACATCGCGCGATGGCAACGTCTGGACAATCATCTATTCGCTGCACCGCGAGGACGCAGAGCGGCTTGGTTATAACAATGCCGCAGCTTGGCGGAAGCTGCTCGTCAGCCAGCAGAGTAAGTTTGCGGAAGCATTTCATGTGCCGAGTGATAGTCTTCACTGGTATGCAGCCTACCACGATGCAGACACACATCCGCACATTCACATGATGATCTGGACAGATCAGGAGACTGTTTTGAAGCGGGATGCTGTTGTGAAATTGCGTTCTGCGATGACCAACAGCATCTTTCAGGCAGAGCTGGAAAATCTCTATATTCGGAAGGATGCAGCTTACAAGGACGTGACCGAAGCGTCGCGGGCAGTTATGCACGATCTGGTTGATTGTATGGAATCCGTCTCCGAACCGCCCGCATCTATCCAACAAAAGCTGTTGGAGCTTTCGCTGGAACTGCGCACAGTCAGCGGAAAAAAGCAGTACGCCTATCTCAAAAAGCCGATCAAGGACAAGGTTGATGAAATCATGGACGAACTCGAAAAATTGCCAGAGGTGGCGGCGTATTATTCCGTCTGGAATGGCTTGCGAGACACGCTGGAGGGCTACTACAAAAAACGCCCCCGGCAGCACAATCCGCTCTCACAACAGAAAGAATTTCGCGCGATCAAGAACGCCATTATTCAGGAAGCGGAACGCCTGCGGCAGCAGATGGAGCAGACGCAGACAGCGTCTGAACAGAAATCTTCGCAAGATGAGGAACCGTCTGCGGAGAAAACTTCTACAGACGCTTCTACAAATCCGACGCTTGCAGATGAAAATACTTCATCCGCAGCTTCTCGTTCTGCGCGATTTCCGTCCGAGTATCTCCTGAATTCAACCATCCGCCTGTTTCACCAAATGGGGCAGATCTTCCGCGACAATGCCGCGCCGCCCAGCAACCCAATGGGCATTCGCATCGACTCCAAGCGTCGCAAAAAGCTCATGCAGAAGCGGCTGGCGATGGGGCATAAGCAGGATGATCATGAGCAGGAGCAGGGCTATGGACAGGTCATACGATAAAACAGGCGGCGCTGTGCTGACAGCGTCGCCTGTTGCATATTTGCTTAAAAATCCTCGGTCAATGCGCGTTCGCAATACGCCTTAAGTGCCGGAACATCTTCGGTTGCCGTCTGCCAGATGCGATCTTTGTCCATCGAGCCATAATCGTGCGCGAACATATTGCGCATATTTTTGATTGCGCGCCAATCCATCTGCGGCTTCGTTTTCTGCACATACGCATCGGAAAACTTTCCGGCAAGCTCGCCGATCTGCAGCAGATTCATGCTGACAGAATCCGTATAGTCTTAATCTTCCAGAAAGACATCAAACTCCCGACCGAAGCGGGAAAGCGTCCTTTCAATTCGATTGCAGTATTCCAGAATGTGCGCCAGAATCTGCGCGTCGCGGTTAGGAAAGCTCATACAGCAGCACCCGATCCTTTCGCAGATTTTCGAGGAAGGCTTCGTCTTTGTTGTACTTGAGCGAGCCGGTTGTTACAACGTCGATGCTCTTTTTGAGCGCGTCTTCCAGGTCAGCATACAGACCGCCAAGGGCGAACAGGCCGCGCAGCTTGGGTGCGTCCACGCAGAGGTCTACATCGCTGGCGGGCGTTGCGTCGCCTCTTGCATAGGAGCCGAACAGGAACACCTTGTCCACGCCGTGCTGCTTTGCAATCGGCGCGACGATCTCGCGGATCTCATCGATCGAATATACTTGCGTCTGCATTCCGTGCGCCCCCTTCCTGTAACCAGTATACCCTAAAACAAAAATCTTTGCAACAGCAGAAAGTGGTGAGAAAAATCATCAAATTTATTGAATTTACGCCAGAACAGAAAGAACGTGCCGCGTCCGTCGACCTCGAAGAATTTCTCCTCCGTCAAGGCGAAAAGCTCATCAAATCCGGACGGGAAAAGCGGCTTGCAAGCGACCACAGCGTCACGGTGCGCGGCTGCGAGTGGTTCGATCATGCGTCAAATGAGGGCGGTCGCGCGGTCAGCTTTGTTCAAAAATACTACGGAAAAAGCTACATTGAAGCGATGGCCATGTTGCTCGGCGAGAGCATGAAGCCGGTTTATCCGCAGGCAAAAAAGCAGGAACAGGTCGATCAAAAAACCTTCGCACCGCCTGTTCCAAACGCAAATATGCACCGCGTATTTGCGTATCTTCTCAAAACGCGCGGGCTGGATGCGGATGTGGTTTCATATTTCGCCCGGAAGAAAATGCTCTACGAGGACGCGGCGCATCACAACGCTGTGTTCATCGGCACGGACGAAGGCGGCTGTCCGCGCCACGCGCATCTGCGCAGCACGAACAGCTTCGGCAAAGCCTTTCGCCTGAATGTCGAATCCAGCGACCCGCGCTACAGTTTTCATCATGCCGGAACCGATGGGAGCCTTTATGTTTTTGAAGCGCCCATTGATATGCTTTCGTACATCTCCATGAACCCGCATCAGTGGCAGGAGCCTAGCTATGTTGCCTGCTACGGCACGTCTCCGATTCCGGTGATGCAAATGCTGAAACCAGATACGCAGATTGTCTATCTCTGTCTTGACAATGACGATGCCGGACACAAAGCCAGTGAACGAATGGCAGAGCTTTTGCATGAACGCGGCGTCATGACGGAGCGGCTTGTGCCGGAACTGAAAGACTGGAACGACGATCTTCTTCATGCACAGAGGGAGAAACTTGCGCCATGTCTGAGTCTGTAGTGCCGCTGATCGCGGTCGGCGTGGTGATCGTGCTGTTCATCGTTCTGCTGTCCGTTCTCACAAATAATTACTCGCTCAATGGCATCAAGTCCAAAACCGTGGGCGACGGTCAGCACGGAACTGCGCGATGGGCGACCACACAGGAGGTCAAAAAGACATTTGCAAACGTGCCGTTTGATGTTGCTTCATGGCGCGAAGGAAAGAACTTGCCGGAGGTGCAGGGGCTGATTCTCGGCAGCACGCAGCGCGGCAAGCAGCTCGACGCGCTGGTCGACCGCGACGATGTGCATTGCCTGATGATCGGTGCGTCCGGTGTCGGCAAAACCGCCTTCTTTTTGTATCCAAATCTCAAATTTGCCTGCGCCAGCGGCATGAGCTATCTAGCTTTGGATACCAAGGGCGACCTCGCACGAAATTACGGCACGATTGCGAAAAAGTACTACGGCTACCACGTTTCCGTGATCGATCTGCGCAACCCGACGCGCTCGGATGGGAGCAATCTGTTGACGCTGATTAATCGATACATGGACATTGCGCGGGAGCAGCCGGACAACCTTGCAGCGCGGGCGAAAGCGGAAAAATACGCGAAGATTCTCGCCAAAACCATTGTCAATCCGGGCGGCGATGAGCAGGATCGCGGACAGAACGCTTATTTTTATGATGCCGCCGAGGGGCTTCTCACGTCGGTCATTCTGCTGCTTGCCGAGTATGTTCCACCTGACAGCGCCGGGCATGAAAAGCGGCATATCGTGTCCGTGTTCAAGCTGGTGCAGGAGCTTCTCGCGCCCAGCGGACAGGGCAAGAAAACAGGCTTTCAGGTCTTGATGGACAACCTTCCGTCAACGCACAAAGCCAGATGGTTCGCGGGCGCCGCGCTCAACACGTCGGAACAGGGCATGGCGTCCGTCATGTCCACGGTGCTGTCCCGCTTGAACGCATTCCTCGATTCTGAGCTGGAGCAGGTGCTTTGCTTCGACAGCGCCATCGACGCGGAACACTTCGCCGCTGAGAAATCCGCGATCTTTCTGGTACTGCCGGAGGAAGATTCAACCAAAAACTTCATGGCAGGCTTGATGATCCAGAACCTTTCGCGGGAGCTGTTTTCCGTCGCGGACGAGCATGGTGGGAAACTCCCAAACCGCATTGTATTCTATTGCGACGAGCTTGGCACGATGCCGCCGTTTGACATCCTGCCGCTGTTCTCCGCAGGCCGCAGCCGCAAGCTGACGCTCGTGCCGATCATCCAGAGCCTTGCACAGCTTGAAAAGAACTATGGCAAGGAGGGCGCGGAGATCATAGCCGATAACTGTCAGGATACCATCTTCGGTGGGTTTGCCCCCAACAGCCAGACGGCGGAAACGATGTCCAAAGCGCTTGGCAGCCGAACAGTTTTGACTGGCTCTGTGAGCCGCGGCAAGGACAATACAAGCCAGAGCTTGCAGATGGCAGAGCGCGCGCTTTTATCGCCGGACGAACTGAAAAATCTGCCCAAGGGTGACTTCATCGTCATGAAAACCGGCACGCATCCGATGCGCACGAAGCTGCAATTATATTTCAAATGGGGCATCAAGTTTGAAGAACCATATCAAACGCCAGAGCGCGCCCAGCGCGAGGTTTACTACGCAGGAAAGGAGGAATTGCTGATGAATATCAAGAAAAGCCTGTATTCCCAGCCAAGGCCGGTCTCAATACCGAAAGCGGATGACTATATGAGCAGCTATGCCGAGAAATGAGCTTCTTCGGTGAAATTTACGCCGATCCTGATTTGCCGCACCGGGCGCGGACAGTCTATATGTACCTCCGTGACCGTGCAGGCGGCGGAAGCTGCTGGCCGGGCATCAAAACAATAGCCCGCGACCTGCACCTCTCGCCGCGCACGGTTCAGCGTGCCTTGAATGACTTAGAACGCGCTGGGTACGTTCAGCGCCAGCGCCGTTACCGTGAAAACGGAAGCTGCACATCGAACTTATACATTGTAAATATGGATGGCAAATAGGAGCGTGAACGCCTCCGCCAAGGGGGACGTCTGCGCTTTTGCTGTCACCAGTCCCATGACAGAATGGCACCCCTTGAAGAACCAACTCTATTGGGAAATGCAGAGAAAAAGTATATAAAGAGTAGCTGTAGTTATAAATAGAGGGTATCTTGTATGTTCGGTCTCATCTTTTTAGCCGGAATAGAGAAGCGGCTTGTAGTTCGATATATAGATTCAGGAATCCTTCCAGCCATATTCTGAATAGCGTTGTGCTGTTATGTTTGTAGCCGAGTGGCGGTGTGTCTGCGGCATTGTATGGTTCGCAAGCGTATCGTACTTGTCAACGGATACTGTGGGCTAAGCCGTTATATGTGCAAGATAAAATGGTTCTTGTGATAATCAAGGATGCCATCTCGTTTCATCTTTCCAAGTTCCAGGGACAGGCCACTGCGCTCGACGCCAAGATAATCTGCAAACTGCTGTCTTGAAAACGGAATATCGAATTCGTAGGTTCCAAGCCGCTGCGCTTCTGCGGAAAGATAGGACATAATCTTTGCGCGTGTGGTACGCTGTCCCATATGCGTGAGTTTTCCACCCAACCGCAGATTATTCTCAGCAAGTTCGCTGAGAAGATTTCGGATTACGCGGCTGTGATGTGAGCAGGCAGACGGGCACACATTCAGGATGCGCTTTACATTCAAAAACATTACGGTGACAGGCGTTTCCGCTATGACGCTTACATTCAGTCTGCAACCGGGGGCGCAGGCATATGCGGCAGCAAAAGTCTGTCCTGGCCCCGCTTTGGAAAGAATATTGCGGTTTCCCCAAATATCCTCCTGCACGATCAGAACCATTCCTGCCAGCACAAGACCAATCGAGTCTGCCGTATCACCAGCACGCAGCACAAAGGCTTCTTTCGGGAAGTCTTTTTTTTCGGCTCTCAGGCAAGAGAGTATTGCGGTTAGTTCCTCCACAGAGATGCCGGAGAAAAGCTGAGCAGAACGGATCACGGGTAAAAAATTTTTCATAAGCGCCTCGTTCGTTGAAAATTCAACCGACTTATTGATTTGATTATACTATAATCGAGTCATAAAAGCAAGGAGGTATTGAAATGAAACGGAGGATCATCGAGATCGATCAGGATAAATGCAACGGATGCGGAGCCTGTGCTGCCGCTTGCCACGAAGGAGCGATCGCCATGGTGGACGGTAAGGCAAAGCTGATGCGGGACGACTACTGTGACGGTTTGGGTGACTGCCTGCCCACTTGTCCCACTGGGGCGATCTCCTTTGTGGAACGCGAAGCTGCTGCCTATGATGAACAGGCAGTACTCGCCAACAAGCAGAAAAAGATGCAGCAGGAGGGAATGCACCTTCACGGTGGCTGCCCCGGAACACGGATGAAAACCATGCAGCACACAGAGCTGTTTGGCGCTACGGCTACTCCCGCCCAGGTGCAAAGCCGTCTTTCCCAGTGGCCGGTACAAATCAAGCTGGTTCCTGTGAACGCGCCTTATTTCGACGGTGCAAAGCTGCTTATTGCTGCCGACTGCACAGCTTACGCCTATGCCGCTTTCCATGAGCAGTTCATTAAGGGACATATCACTTTGGTGGGATGCCCGAAGCTCGACAGCGTGGACTATTCCGAAAAACTTACCGAGATCATTCGCAATAACGACATCAAGAGTGTAACCATCGTGCGCATGGAGGTTCCCTGCTGCGGCGGGCTGGAGCACGCAGCAAAAACTGCTTTGCAGAACAGTGGAAAATTCATTCCGTGGCAGGTTGTGACCATTTCTACGGATGGAAATATACTTGATTAAGAAAGAGGATTTTAAGATGGATCATAAAATGTTTTGCTTTCAGTGCGAACAGACAGCAGGCTGTGCCGGCTGCACTGGGAAGGCCGGCGTCTGCGGCAAGACCGCCGATGTGGCGAAACTTCAGGACGAGCTGACGGGTGCGCTCATCGGGCTGGCCAGAGCCACGGACGGCGATACACCGGTCAACGCCGATACATGGCGGCTGATAATCGAGGGACTGTTCACCACTGTCACCAATGTGAATTTCAACGAAAAGACCATTCGCGAGCTGATCGACCGGGTACACGCGGAAAAGGAACGGCTGGTGCCGAACTGCTCCGGCTGCGGCTCTTGCTGTGGGCGGAATGATGATTACGATATGAACCTGCTCTGGAACGCACAGGAGGATGTACGCAGCCTCAAGTCGCTCATTCTTTTCGGGGTGCGGGGCATGGCAGCCTACGCCCATCACGCCATGGTGCTGGACTATACCGACGAGGAAGTGAACCGTTTCTTTGCCAAGGCGCTCTTTGCCATTGGCGAGGATTGGGGCATGGACGAGCTGCTGCCCATCGTGATGGAGGTCGGCGAGAAAAACCTCAAGTGCATGGCGCTTCTGGATAAGGCCAACACCGAAAGCTACGGGACCCCCACGCCTGTTACCGTGCCGCTGACTGTGGAAAAGGGGCCATTCATCGTCATCACAGGACACGACCTCCACGACCTGAAGCTGCTGTTGGAGCAGACTGCGGGCAAAGGCGTCAACATCTACACCCATGGCGAAATGCTGCCCGCCCACGGCTATCCTGAGCTGAAAAAGTATTCCCACCTTAAGGGTAATTTCGGCACGGCGTGGCAGAATCAGCAGAAGGAATTCGCAGACCTCCCCGCGCCTGTGCTGTTCACCACCAACTGTCTGATGCCGCCGAAGGCAAGTTATGCTGACCGTGTGTTCACCACGGCGGTGGTATCTTACCCCGAAATGACGCACATCGGAGAGGACAAGGACTTCACTCCGGTAATCGAAAAGGCTTTGGAACTGGGCGGTTACTCCGAGGACAAGTCTTTCACCGGCATTAACGGCGGCAGGATGGTCATGACCGGCTTTGCCCGCGGCACGGTGCTTGGCGTGGCAGATCAGGTCATCGAGGCAGTCAAGTCCGGCGCAATCCGGCACTTTTTCCTGGTCGGCGGCTGTGACGGAGCCCGCCCCGGACGGAACTACTATACTGAGTTTGTCAAGCA
>CAKUJA010000085.1 GCA_934661135.1 uncultured Oscillospiraceae bacterium | reverse complement strand
CCGGGTAATACCATTTCTGGCGGAATTTTTTCTGCTGCACCTTCTTCCCGTCCTCGGAAAAGATAAACCCTGGCTTTTCCCATTGCAGCACATAGTCAATGATTTTAGGGCTAATGGCCACAATGCGGTGCATGCCGGCCTCAGTCTTTTCGCCGCCGACAAAATAATAGCTCTGGTTGACCTCGTCATAATGGAGATCTGTGTCTTGAAGCTGGAGCAGCTCCTCAAGCCGGAAGCCGGTGTAACACAGGATGAGCACAAGCTCGATCCTTGGCACTGTGCCGACGGCTTTTTTCATTTTTTCGAGTTCCTCATCGGTAAACGGTTCGCGGCCGGCCTGCGTTTCTCCGCCCACACGGAGCAGCTCCGCATAATTCTTGCTGACGACGTCGTCGCGCATGGCGTAGCGGAATAACATCGTCCCCAGTGCCTTCATGTTCTCCTGCGTCCGGCGCCCCTTCGGACAGGCATCCAGGCAGGCCTGCAATGCCGCCGTCTTTAAATCGGCCATTTTCGCAAACCAGATCGGTTCATAGTATTTGTAGGCGGCCTTGTAGCAATTCATTGTGCTGGCCTTTACGTCCTTTTCGTGCTCGGCCTCCCATTTTTCATAGATCTGCCGGAATGTGATGTTCGCTGACAAGGCAGACAGCTGGACGCGGAGCTGCGGGATATACTCCTGCGCTTCGCGCTTTGTTTTGAAGCCGCTCTTTGTTCTCGTCCGGCGCATAGGCTTCCCGTCCTGGCCGGGAATATAACCGAGCGTGGCAACAGCGCGCCACGTACCATTTGGCAGCTTGTAGACACTGCCGGTGCCATTCCCCCGTGCTTTTGGTCTTCGTTCTGGTCTCTCCTGCTTCGCGCCGCACTGGGAACAGAACGGGCCGTCCGGAACGTCTTGTTTACATTTTCGGCAGATCATAGCAGTACCCTCGTCAACTGCTGCGTCGCCTTATAGTCCGAGGCCGCGTCTCTTATCCAGCCAACTGTCGGACTTGCGATGTCGATGATCAGGGCGGCCATTGTAGCCAGCACGATCAGGAGCAGCACCATGATCATCGCGTCTTTCTTCTGGATTGATTTTACATAAATGCTGTTCAAGTTTTCGGCCGCGTCCAATTTGTCTGACAGGTGCGTTTCTATTTCCGTTGAGCGAGCAATCCCGAGATATTCATCCACGGACACACCGAGCATCCGACAGATTGGCCCGAAGGTCGCGAGCGGTGCATTTTTCGTCTCACCTCGCAGATACTGGCTGACAGTATTCACGGATAGTCCCGTATCCTCGGCGATCTGCTGATTTGTGATGCGCGGTGTCATGGCATCTTTTTTGTCGCGGCAGATTTCCCATAGTTGCTTTTTCAATGTTTTCCCTTCTTTTCCAATTTTACCCATGTTTGTGAGTCTTAAAACCCATGGTCACGGCTCGACAAACCCATAGACATTCTGATAACCTAATATTTGCAAGCAGCTCCCACACGCTTGCAGCGGCCAAAAAGCCCCGCCGTCGATGGGATGATCGACGACGGGGTGATCCCATCAAAACTTATTGATGATTCTAGACAAAATCCAAATCGTTAAAATTGCAACAGCTGCGATCTTAATTGCCAAGCGTCTTATTCTAATGGCTTTTTCTGCGGATGTTTCCTTTTTTCGGCCAGCGTTCTCGGTCGACCGCTCGAATGATTCTTGTCTTGGTGGTTGCCGACGAGTATCTTGCGGTGTCGGCACATCCTCCCCGTTTTGTTCCGATGGACTTATCAGTTTTACTGTGAGGTGGACTCCGTAGTAGTGTTGCTCGTCATCCTCGTCACACTCGTCATCAATGTCATCCCCAATAACTTTATCCGGCCCGCCATGGACACCAGCTGTTGTAATCACCATCAGATACCCACAAGCACTTTTCTGCTCAAAAACAGCCGCAATATTTGCAGGGACGTTTCCTATTGTTTTGTTATCAAGTT
The DNA here is from genome assembly GCA_934661135.1 of uncultured Oscillospiraceae bacterium. Lineage (GTDB taxonomy): Bacteria > Bacillota > Clostridia > Oscillospirales > Oscillospiraceae > CAG-170. Next base: position 7,057 of record CAKUJA010000085.1, on the reverse strand, counting down.
TGATATGATATGCTGGGCTTCCATTATAGTCATACGGAACAAGTACCGCATCGACACAGCCACTCGTTGGCAATTCGGATATGATTTTTTGTCGGCTAGCGCCATCATCATTCTGATATGTAACCCCTGCTGCGTTAAAACTCCAAAATTCAGACCCATTTTTTTCGGTGTGGCATTTGTAATTCATACGCATATCTCCTGTGTGCAAATTGTTGCTTTGTGCGATATAATATACATGACCGCTGGACAAAGGGAAATGAAAAAGAAAGGAACGCTTTGGTATGACAGAACTGCTGAAAGAATTGATGTCGCTGACACCAGAAGGAATTAGCCGTCTTGCCGGGTATATCGCTGCCTTAAAAACGCGAGATAAGAGCGAGCCTCAGCCTGAGCATCCGGCGGAAGCTCCATAAATTCTTTTGCTACTTTGTAGACCTCATCGGGTACTCCGGTGAGGTTTTCTTTTTTGTCGTCGCTGTCATCAATCAAGTAATCGACGGATACGCCAAAAAAGTCGGCAATCATTTTCCAGATTTTCATTCCTGGATCGTACTTCCCTGTCTCGTATCCGGAGATTGCTGCCTGTGATAAATTCAGCGCCTCCGCCAGTTCTTTTTGATTCAGCCCCTTGCTCAAACGGACTTGCTTCAGACGATTCATGACCCTCACCTCGTTTATATTATATCAGCCTTTTTTATTTTTCCCACAAAAAATAAAGAAAATTTATAAAATTTGATTTTCGCTATTGACATATCAAGTTACTTGATATATAATCCAGAATATCAAGAAACCTTATATTTAATCAAGACAGAAGGTGATTAACATTAACGGTATCAAATCCAAGCGTGTCGAAGCGGGCCTGTCGCAAAAGCAGCTCGCAGAGATTATGGGCGTCACACAGGCGGCCATTGCGAATTGGGAGACCGGCGGCGTGTATCCGCGCGCCTCGCAACTCCCGGCGCTGGCCGAGGCGCTGAACTGCACCATCGACGATCTTTACAACGGCGGAAAGGAGCAGCCATGAACGATCGAGAGAAAGAGGAACGCCGATACCGCATCGGTATGTGGATCAAGCTGACCCTGACGGCGCTTGCGCTGATGGGGTGGATCATTGAGCTGAAAAAGCTCGGCGCATTTTGAGAAAGGAGCGAAAGGAATGTCTACGATGGATGAACTGCGGAGCTGCCAGAAGTTCTTTATCACACCTTGCGAAGCCGCACCGTATATCGGCGTCAATCCGCACTGGATCAGGCTGATGGCTCGTGAGCATCCGGAGCGGCTCGGATTTGAAACGCTGTGCGTCAACAACCGAGTCAAGATCAACCGTGCGTCATTTATTCGGTTTTTGGAGGGCACATGATCTCCCCCCACTGATATTATCCCACCAAAGGAGTGAGAAATCCATGCAGGAAGAATACATCAATATCTGCGCCGCGTGTCGGAAACGTGCACAATTGACGCAGGAGCATTGGGCTGAGGTGCTGCGCGTGTCGGTAGAGACGGTCAAGGCCTGGGAGGGCAACCGCCGCATCCCGGACAATTATCACGTTTGTCTGATGGTCACCGCCTGCGGCGACACCTGGTTCGCGTACAAGCACCTTTTGCAGACCTCGGACAGCCTAAACGTGCTGCCGGACATGAAGCGTCAGCCGCTTCCGCTGGCCGTGATCCAGCTGGTCAACCGCATCATCGGCTTTGCCGACCGGAACCGCGACAAGGAGCTGCTGCGCATCGCCGAGGACGGCGTGATCGACACCGCCGAGCGGCCGGCCTATGACCAGATCGTGAACGAGCTGAACGACATCATCGCGGCGGCCTATACGCTGCGCTATGCGGAGGATTCGGAATGAAAAGGGCAGAAAAAAAGAGCCGCCCGGCTGCTGCGAACAACCGAGCGACTGCGTATCCCGTGAACGAGACACTTGAAAGCATCTTCAGTATATCATCGGAATTTTCGTTTTGCAAGGGGGTGAATCGATTTTGAGCGAAGATTTTCGCGCCTTCTGGTCAGTCATCCCGGCCACGGTGCTGGATGATATGTCCATCCCGGCCAATGCGAAGATCCTTTACGGCGTATTGTCGTCGCTGATGCGGCGCGAGGGTTATTGCTGGCCGAGCAATGCGCAGCTTGCCGAGGCGATGCACTGCTCCGAGGACGTGGTCAAACGATGGGTGTCGGCGCTGGCCGAGGCCGGACACATCCGCGTCCGCATCGAGCCAAACCGCAAGGTCGGCGGCAAGATCCGCTATATCTCGCCAGTGCTGGCAGAGCCGTCCATCACGCCCTCGCAGGATGGGTACGGGGACAAATGTCCCGGTACGTACGGGGATAAAAATCCCCGGGTAGGGGGACAAACTTCCCCGTCTATATATAAGGATGGATATAAAAAAGAGAATAAAAAGAAAAAGGAAAAAGAAAAGCCGCAATCGGCTGACGCCGTTGCGTCCGCGCTCCTGTATAAATGCGAGCTGAACGGTCAGCCGCTGGTGGATGCCATGCAGCGGTTTTTGCAAATGCGCGTTGAGATCAAAAAACCCGTCAAGTCCATGCAGGCTGCTGCCATGCTTTGGAACAAGCTCGTCAAGCTGTCTGCCGGAGACCCGGACTACATGGTCGCCCTGCTGGATAAGGCGACCGAGCGGCAATGGCTGAGTCTGTTCCCACTGAAGGACGACGAGCTTCCGCAGAACCGGCAGGCTGTCCCGGCCGATAATGCCGGGCGCGTGGATCTCAGCGGCGTGGAGTTCGTGTGATGGCCGGCAAGCAAGACGCGCTGATCAGCGCACAGACTTCCGTCCTCGGTGCAATGATCATCGATTCGCGCTGCGTCCCCGTCGTGATGGAGACGATCAAGGAGGACTATTTTACGGTCGGCCAGTATCGGACGATTTTCAACGCGATCCGTGCGCTGGCTGGCGAGGGATGCCCCATTGACGCCGTGACGGTGCTCGACCGGGCCGGAAAAGCCTACGCCGACCTGATCGGCCAGATCATCACGGTCACGCCGACCGCCGCCAATGTCCGCGAGTATTGCCGTATTCTGCGGAGCGAAGCCCGCTTGCAGCTGCTCAAGGACGCAGCCGGCGCAATGCTCGACGCGGAGGACGAAGACGAGATCCGCACGGCGCTGGATCAGGTCAACCGCATCATGGTCGACAAGCCAGGCGTCCGGGCCATGAACATGGCGCAGGCGCTGGAAGACTTCTACCGGCGGCACGATCCATCCGTCAAGCCGGACTTCCTGCCGTGGAAGTTTGCCAAGCTCAACAAATACCTCCGGACGGAGCCTGGAGACCTCATCTACATCGGCGGCTATCCCTCGGACGGCAAGACCACGCTTGCACTGCACACAGCCCGAGAGCAGGCAAAAACCAAAAAGGTCGGGTTCTTCAGCTATGAAACAAACTGTGGGAAGCTGGCAGACGCGATGGTCTGCGCTGCCGCGCAGATCGGCCTGCCGACCATCCAACTCAACAAGCTGGGCGATAACGAGTGGGACGAACTGGCCTACATTTCTTCGGATTTCACGGGGCGAAACCTCGACATCATTGAGGCCGCGGGCATGACGGTCACGGACATCCGTCTCTATACCATGGCGCACCACTACGATGTGATCTACATCGACTATGTTCAGCTCATCCCGGCCAGCGGGAAAAGCCGCTGGGAACAGGAGGATTTCCAGCGGGTCAGCGCAAATAGCCGTGCGCTCAAGCTCTTTGGTCTCCAGTGCGGTGTGACGATCGTGGCACTCAGTCAGATGACGAGGCCGCAACGCAACAAGGACGGCATGATCCCACCGCCGACAATGTCCAGCCTCCGCAGCACCGGCCAGATTGAGCAGGATGCGGACGCCGTCCTGCTGATGTTCCGCGAGGATCAAAAGGCAAAGGATGCCGACCGCATCATCACCTTCGGCAAGATCAAGACCGGCGCGGCCGGCGGCTCTTTCAAGCTCCACTTTGACGGTGAGATGCAGACGTTCAGCGACAAGCCGAATGAGCGCAAGCAGCGCCGCGAGGAAGTGCAGCAACAGACAAAAATGCAGGAATTCCGGGAACTTCCAAAAAACGAAGCTCTACCGGATGATTTCCCATTTGAACGAAAGGAAGAAAGCACATGAAAGCAATCGCAATTCTAAATTTGAAAGGCGGTGTCGGAAAGACCGTCACTGCCGTCAACATGGCCCACATCCTGGCCGCCGATCACAAACAGCGTGTGCTCCTGGTTGACTGCGACAGCCAGTGCAACGCGACGGAGTTTTTCGGTGTGCGGCCCGGAATGGGAACTGTCACGCTGGCCGACATTCTGCGCGGCGACTTCGAACCGTACGTCTCGGAGCTGGTCACCGGAACGGATTATCCTGGCGTCGACGTGATCCCCGGCTCCGATGAGCTGATGGACATGGATATGTCCCAAATCACCAGCCAGCGCGTCAATGGCCGCGTCCTCGCGGATCTGTGCTGCACGATTGGTGAGGATGACGAGTACGACTACGTCCTGTTCGACTGCCCGCCAGCCTTTAATGCAGCGAGCGCCGCGGCGCTGCTGGCTGCGGATGAAGTTATCATCCCGATCAAGCTCGACGCCTTTTCCATCCGAGGACTGGCAAACGTCAGCCGCCAGATCGACAATATGCGGCGCATCAACCCAAAGATCCGCGTTGCCGGGGCGCTCATCACGATGTGGCGCAACGTGCCCGTCGTGCTGGAGGCTGAGGGCAGTCTCCGCGACTGCGGCCTGCTGCCGGTATTCCAGGCTGTGATCCGCCGCACTGACAAGGTCGACGAGATGACCTTCGAGCGCAAGCCAATCGCCATCTATTCCCCGCGCAGCGCCGCAGGCTATGATTACCGCAGCTTTGTGCAGGAGTATTTGGAGCCGCCCGTCACAATGGACGATATGCTGAGAGGAGGCGTTGACCGTGCCGTTTGATGTGAGCCGTATTTTGCAGGACGCCGCGCCTGCACCGAAAAATATGACGCTGCCGGAAACAGGGCCGCGGACGGCAGAGACCATCGGAAGCGAGATCCGCTATCTGTCCCATCAGGCCAAGTGCATGACGGTATGGTTCGGTGTGGAGATCGGTAAGCGCCTTGCCGAGGCAAAGGCTATGGTTGGGCACGGCGGCTGGCTGGATTTCCTGAAAAACGAAACGGAGTTTTCAAAATCTTCTGCTGCGAGATTTATGCAGATTGCCAAGGAATATGGAAACAATTCAAATTTCCCAACGTTGGGAAATTTGAGCGTGTCGAACGCTTTACAGCTGCTCGCGGTGCCCGCCGAAGAGCGCGAAGAGTTTGCCGAGGCGGTTGATGCGGAGAATCTTTCCGCCCGCGAGCTGGAGCAGGCTATCCGGGAACGCGACGAGGCACGGAAGCAGCTGGAGGCCGAGCGCGCGGCCAGTGAGGGCGCGGCGCTGAAGTTAGCCGACGTCACCTTCGCCCTCGATGCGGAGAAAGAAAAGACGGCAGCGCTCAGGGAGCGCACCGACGCACAGGCCGCGAAAATCACAGAACTCGAAAACCGCCCGGTCGAGGTCGCCGTGCAGGCGGCAGACCCGGCGGAGATCGAAAAGGCCGTTGCGGATGCGCTGGCCGATGCGGAGAAAAAGCACAAGGCCGACGTCGCTGCGCTGGAAAAGCGCCGCAAGGAGGCCGAGAAGAAGCAGGCGGAGCTTCAGGCCGAGGCTGCAAAGGCTATGGCTGATCTGAAAAACAGCACGGGCCGTGCAGAAGACCTGACGCGCCGCGTCGAGACGCTGCAGGCCGAGCTTGAGGCCGCAAAGGCAAACGCCGAGAAGCTTCAGAAGGCAGGGGCGATCCAGTCGGACGCGGACATTGCCGTCTTTCAGAGCTTCTTTCAGGCGGTGCAGGAAAACTTCAACCGCGCCTGCGGCCTGATGCAGAAGGTCAAGACTCGCGACGCGGAGAAGGCTGCGAAACTGGCCCGGTTCAGCCGGGACGCGCTGGCCAAGATGTCGGCGCTGGTCGAAAAGGAGGCGTGACGGATGGATGTGTTTGAGAAGATCCGCACGCAGCAGCCGGAGCAGCGCACGGCGGTCTGGACGGTCGGCGAGCAGTTGGCCGACATCATCCGGAACGACCCCGCCGCGCAGGAGATCGTCAGCCGCGACCTCGACGCGAAGGGCATGGGACTTGCGGACTGCGAGAAAAAGATCAAGGCATTCGCCGACCAGCACAAGACCGGGAATTTCGCATGCGTCATCCCGTCGGAAGCGGAAAAGATCATCCGCGAGTTTTACGGCATCGCCGAGCTTGGCGCGGCGTCCTCCGAGGAGGGCGTCGTGCTGAACCTCGAAGATTACTTCTGAGGAGGCGCGGCATGGATATTTTGGAGGATCTGGTGAGCCGGCTTCCCACGAAACCACGCGACGGGATGCTTCAGGCTGTGGTATCGGACTACATCGACAGCGACCTTGGCGGTGAGCTGCTGATCTACGCCCGCGAATCGTATTACCCGGATGAGGATGCTCCCCAATGGTGGTTCGACGAACCCGCGCGGGGCCGCTGGGGTGCAAGATGCACTTGCACGGCCTGCCGCGAGGACTTCTGGGCCGGATGGATCAAGGGCGGCGGCGTGGCGATGGTCGTCGGCGACGACGGAAGCGCTTGGCCTGGCATCCCGGACAAAGAAAGCGCGGATGTGGTTGGCTGGACGGACGAACACGACGATCTCTACTGCCCGCGGTGCGGCGCCTCCGTACATCCGGTGCATCGGAAGAAGCTGCGCAACGGACGCACCTATCAGCTGATGGCCGGCAGCATCGAGCGCGTCGGCGATCTCGCGGTCGCCATGAGCTGGATCGTGTCCCGGCACGTCGACGAGTTCGGGCTGTGGGACATGGACGTCCGGCCCTTCGGGGCAATGGTGCTGCTGCCCAATGGCCGCATGAAGCGGTACATGCACGAGACGGTCAACGCCTACGGCGGCATGAACAGCCTGCCGGACTGGCGGCCGGTCAACAGCCGGAACTCCGGCGAGACATGGCGTAAATTCCTTTGAGGAAGACATTTCATACTTGTTCATGTTGACCCC
>CAKUJA010000084.1 GCA_934661135.1 uncultured Oscillospiraceae bacterium | reverse complement strand
CCCTGCATCACAACGCAGTCACGCACCTCAGCGCCTTCTTCAATCTCAACCTCCCGGAAGATGATCGAATTTTCCGCGTAGCCGAACAGGTGGCAGCCGTCCGCCACCAGGCAGTTTGGCGTGCGGCCGTTCTCGCCGTACAACGTCGGCACCGCGTCGCGCACCTTCGTGTAGATCGGCACCTCGCTGCGGTACAGGCCGTGGCGGACTTCTTCGTCGAGCAGGCGCATACTGTTGCGGTAGTATTCCAGTGTGCTGTCGTTGAACATAACCACATTGTGGAACGGATAGACGTGAATCTTCAGCCGTCCTTCATTGTATTCCGGCAGCAGGAAATCCCGCTCCAGATGGTATTTGCCGTGCGGCACGCTTTCGCGGATGATCTCTATCAGCTTCTCGCGCGCAATGACAAACATACTCATGCCGACGAGATACTCCTCCGGCGCCTGATAGTCGACGGCCATATCCTCAATCTCACCCTCGGCGTCGAGCTTAAACGCCGCGTGCTGCACCTTTTCGCCGTTGGCAATGCCCGCCTTGGCTACAACCGTGACGTCGCAGCCGGAGCGGATATGTTCCTCGACAACGAGCCGGTAGTTGATCGCACAGAGCACAGTCGTGTCCGAGAGGACAACATAGTCCGCGTCGCTGCGCTCCAGCACCGACATGGCCGTCTGAAGCGCTTCGAGCTTGCCGTGGTAGGCTCCGGTATGTCCTGTGGCATACGGCGGCAGGAAGCGCACACCGTCGCCGAGCTTCAAATCCCATTCCTCGCAGTTCCCGAGGTGATCCATCAACGACTGATAGTTGTACTTTGTAATGATGCCGATATTCTTAATATCGGAATTTGCCATATTGGACAGCACAAAGTCCACCTGACGATAGCGGCTGCCGAAGGGAATGGACGCCGAGGTGCGCATCGCGGTCAGCTCACCCATGTTATTGTCATAGATATTGGAAAAAATGATCCCCATGGTGCTCATAGTAAGTCCTCCTTCTCTGCGCGCTCAGACAATCGCGCCGGCCGCAATCACTGCGCCCTCCGCGATCTGCTTGTCCTTGCCGATAACGCTGATACGCCGTTCGCCGTCCGCGTTCAGCTCGCCGATCCGCGCTCCCGCCTTGATGTGGCAGCCTTCGGCGATAATCGCGTTGCGGATCACCGCGCCGTTTTCAATCACGACATCCGGCATAATCACGCTGTCGGTCACCTCGGCGCCCTTGCCGACGGTGCATCCGGTGGAGATAATCGAGTGATTGATCATCCCGTAGATCTCGCAGCCTTCGGAGATAAAGCACTCATGGAGCTCGGCGGCTTTGGCAATAAACGTCGCCGGCTTGGCCGTATTTCTGGCATAGATCTTCTTACCCTTGCCACCGGACAGGTCAAACGCCGGATGCTTGCCGAGCAGATCCATATTCGCCTCCCACAGGCTGTTGATCGTGCCGACATCCTTCCAATATCCCTCAAACTCGTAGGCATAGAGCTTATGTCCTGCGTCGAGCAGCGCCGGAATGATGTTCTTGCCGAAGTCGTTTTCGCTCTTGGGGTTAGCCTCGTCCGCTTCGAGGAACTTCTTCAGCACGCTCCACTTGAACACATAGATGCCCATGGACGCATTCGTCGACTTCGGGTGCTTCGGCTTCTCCTCAAACTCATAGATCGAGCCGTCCTCAAGTGTGTTCATAATGCCGAAGCGGCTGGCCTCCGCCATCGGCACGTCGCGCACAGCGATCGTGCAATCGGAGTCGTGCTGGTCATGGAACGCCAGCATCGCGGCATAATCCATCTTATAGATGTGGTCGCCGGACAGAATCAGAACATTGTCCGGATCATAGCGGTCAATAAAGCCAATATTCTGATAGATTGCGTTCGCCGTACCCTTGTACCACTCGGAGTTCTTGCTCTTGGCATAGGGCGGAAGCACCTGCACGCCGCCATGCGAGCTGTTCAGACCCCAAGGCTGGCCGTTTCCGATATATTCGTTGAGCTCCAACGGCTGATACTGCGTGAGAATCCCCACCGTATCAATTTTGGAGTTGACACAGTTGGAAAGCGGGAAATCAATAATCCGGTATTTTCCGCCGAAGGGCACAGCCGGCTTCGCTGTATTCTCCGTCAGAACCATCAGCCGGCTGCCCTGGCCGCCCGCCAGCAGCATAGCCACACAACGCTTTTTTTGGAAGTGCATATCTGAACTCCTCCTTTTGATGGGACAGCCGCACAGCTTGACGCGCTGTGCGCATCTGCCCGGTTGTCTGTATTTGAAGCCGTTTTACTCTCGTTCTTTATTTCCCGGTCTCTTTTTCCGGGTTGGTTCTCCTGTGCAGATAATAGACCGCGCTCATCGGCGGCAGACGGAACAGACCGGTGTGGCTCCCCTCCTTGCCACGCTCGGCATGAACGGTCTCCGGCTGGAAATCATAGCCGCCAAACTGCGCGTCGTCGCTGTTCAATACCGGCTCATACCAGCCGGCGCGCGGCAGCGGCAGCGGATAGCTCTCGCGCAGCACCGGGCAGAAATTGAACACCGCTATCACCTCGCGTCCCTTACGGCTGATCCGCCGGAACGCCACCACCGAGCAGTCCCGGTCGTCGCAGCTCATCCACTGGAAGCCGTCCCAGTCGGAGTCGTTCTCCCACATGGCCGGGTGCTTGAGATAAAACTGATTGAGCGTGCGGACGAACTGCTGCATCTGGCGGTGCCTGTCATATCCCAGCAGCAGCCAGTCGAGTCCCTGCGTGAAGTTCCATTCGATGAACTGTGCAAACTCATTGCCCATGAAGTTCAGCTTCTTGCCGGGATGTGCCATCTGATATGCGTAAAACACGCGCAGATTATTGAATTTATCGTCATAATTGCCCGGCATCTTGTTGACGAGCGAGCACTTTCCGTGCACAACCTCGTCGTGGCTGAGCGGCAGGATGAAGTTCTCGCTATACGCATAGGTCATCGAGAACGTCAGCGCATTGTGGTCGCCCTTGCGGTAGAGCGGATCGAGCGACATATACTTCAGCATATCGTTCATCCACCCCATATTCCACTTGTAGAGAAATCCCAGTCCGCCGTCATAGCCGGGGCGTGTAATCATCGGGAACGCCGTCGACTCCTCCGCAATCATCATCACCGTCGGGTCAGTCTTGAACGCCTCCTCGTTGAGCTGGCGCAGGAACGCAATCGCCTCCAGATTTTCACGCCCGCCGAGTCGGTTCGGCTTGTAATTGGGTCGGTTGTAGTCGAGATACAGCATCGACGCCACCGCATCCACACGAATGCCGTCCACATGGAACTCGCGCAGCCAGTAGCAGACGTTGGAGATCAAAAACGAACGAACCTCCGGCTTCGCGTAATCATAGATCCGCGTCCCCCAGTCCGGGTGCTCCCGCATAGCCGGGTCGCTCAGCTCATAGCAGCATGTGCCGTCAAATTCATACAGGCCATAGCTGTCCTTCGGGAAATGTGCCGGAACCCAGTCGAGAATCACGCCGATTCCTGCCGCGTGGCAGGCGTCAACCAGCATCCGAAGCTGCTCCGGCGAGCCGTAGCGGTGCGTCGGCGCATAGTAGCCGGTCACCTGGTATCCCCACGACGGATCATAGGGATACTCCATCAGCGGCATAAACTCAATGTGGGTATACCCCATCTCCTTCACATAGGGAATAAGCACCGCCGCAAGCTCCTCATAGCTGAGATAGCTGCCGTCCTCATGGCGCTTCCACGAACCCGCGTGCACCTCATAGATGTTGACCGGCCGCCGCAGGCTTGTCTGCTTCAGCTTTGCACGCCGGTATGCCGCATCTGTCCAGCGGAATTTTTCCGGCGGGGCAACCACACTCGAGGTCTCCGGCAGCGGCATCGCGCGGTTGGCATAGGGATCAGCCTTATAAACCTTACCGCCGCCTGCCCCAATCACACAGTATTTATAGGCATCGCCGCGCTGGGCAAACCTGGAGACTGCTTCCCAGACGCCGCTGTCGCCAATGCGTCGCATCGGCAGATCTTCTTCATTCCAGAAATTAAAATCACCGGTCACGCTGACGGCCTGCGCATTCGGCGCCCAGACTCGGAAAACATATCCGTCCTCCGCGGCATGGCAGCCGAGATACCGGTCGGCCTCTGCGCTGCCCTCGTTGTGAAACTGCCGCAAAAACGCGGCGATCTGTTTGTTCATCTGTACCACCATCCTACGGCGCGAGATCATTATAGTGTCCTGCTCTGTCGGAAACAAGCGAACTTACGTCCGGCGTGTAAAAACGCAAACAGCCAACCCTCCCCAGCGGAGCGCTGACTGTCCTGATCTCTCAGCCGGAGCCATTCCCAAACGGCCGCAGAAGGACGCAGCGCTGTCTTTCGGCAAAAGTGCCGGTTTTTCGCATCCTGTCTGCATTTTTTGGTGAATTTTGCTCATAATTGCTGTTCCCGGTTCCATATGATATGTATACTTTACCATAGGTGCTGCCAGTTTGCAAGCGTAAAAACCGTTTTTGCGTCAAGTTCCGGCAAAGCCTGTGTAAAATTGCATCCGCGCACCGCATTTTCCGCCACAACTGCGCCAATACGCAAAAAGCCGGCGCCGCAAATTGCGGCGCCGGCTGCTGTATTTTTGAACTTAGCCGAGTTCGGAGAAGTACTTGATGGTGCGAACCATCTGGCTGGTGTAGGAGTTCTCGTTGTCGTACCAGGAGACAACCTGAACCTGGGAGTTGCCGTCCTCCATGTTGACAACCATGGTCTGCGTGGCATCAAACAGGGAGCCGAAGCGCATACCGATGACGTCGGAGGAAACGATCTCGTCGGTGTTGTAGCCGAAGGACTCGGTGGCTTCCTTCTTCATCTGCGCGTTGATTTCCTCAACAGTAACCTTGCCCTTGACAACCGCGTTCAGGATGGTGGTGGAACCGGTCGGGGTCGGGACACGCTGTGCAGCGCCGATCAGCTTGCCGTTCAGCTCCGGGATAACCAGGCCGATCGCCTTGGCAGCGCCGGTGGAGTTCGGAACGATGTTGACTGCGCAGGCACGGGAGCGGCGGAGGTCGCCCTTACGCTGCGGGCCGTCGAGCGGCATCTGGTCGCCGGTGTAGGCGTGGATGGTGCACATAATGCCGGACTGGATGGGAGCCAGATCGTTCAGAGCCTTGGCCATCGGAGCGAGGCAGTTGGTGGTGCAGGAAGCAGCGGAGATGATGGTGTCTTCCTTGGTCAGGGTCTTGTGGTTGACGTTATAAACGATGGTGGGCAGATCGTTGCCGGCCGGAGCGGAGATAACGACCTTGCGGGCGCCTGCGTCGATATGCGCCTGTGCCTTTGCCTTGCTGGTGTAGAAGCCGGTGCACTCGAGCACGACGTCAACGCCCAGCTTGCCCCAGGGCAGCTCGGCAGCGTTCGGCATCTTGTAGATGACGATCTTCTTGCCGTCGACAACAATGTAGTTGTCCTCGCCCTCGCCCTCATGGAAGTCAACGGTGTGACCCTGAGCGACGTAGTTGCCCTGCGTGGAGTCGTACTTCAGCAGATGCGCGAGCATCTTGGCGGAGGTCAGGTCGTTGATCGCAACGACTTCGTAACCTTCGGCACCGAACATCTGACGGAACGCCAGACGGCCGATACGGCCAAAACCATTGATTGCAACTTTAACAGACATAATAAAACTTCCTCCTTCAAATATCCCGGCGCACACCGCACAGGCTCGCGCCGTAACTGCCTCAAAAAATGGGTTTTTGTTGTTTATTTTCGCTTTCTGATTGATTATAGCTTAAATCCCCGCCACTGTCCACTATGATTTTCGCCAAAAACAGCTGTCCATTCTGATTCATTCTCCATCATTTTGTAGATTTTGACCACACAGCGGCGCTCGTGCGGCGAATGCCGTGCGGAACACAATTTTTCGCGGATATTTTTCCCGGCTTCCTTCTCAAAAATACATGATTTGTTCACATTTGTCCGCTATGATTTTCTTGTATTATCGATCAAAGGGGCGCAAGGAATGCTGCAATTAAAGAACATTACAAAGAATTATCAGGCCGGCGACAGCACCGTCGCCGCGCTTCGTGGATTGAGCGTATGCTTCCGCGACCAGGAATTTGTCTCCATCCTCGGTCCGTCCGGCTGCGGCAAAACCACACTATTAAATATCATCGGCGGTCTCGACCAGTATACCTCCGGCGATCTGCTGATCTCCGGCCGCTCAACGAAGGAATTCCGCGACCGCGACTGGGACGCCTACCGCAATCATTCCATCGGCTTCGTGTTCCAGAGCTACAACCTGATTCCGCATCAGACGGTTCTGCAAAACGTTGAGCTGGCGCTGACGCTCTCCGGCGTCAGCAAATCTGAGCGTCGCCGCCGCGCCGTGGACGCGCTGGAAAAGGTCGGTCTCGGCGATCAGCTCAAAAAGAAGCCGAACCAGATGTCCGGCGGTCAGATGCAGCGCGTCGCCATCGCCCGCGCCCTCGTCAACAACCCCGAAATTCTGCTGGCCGATGAGCCGACCGGCGCGCTCGACTCCGAAACCTCCGTACAGATCATGGAGATTCTGAAGGAGATTTCCAAAGAGAAGCTCATCATCATGGTCACGCACAATCCCGATCTGGCCAAACGCTATGCCTCCCGTACCGTCCGCCTGCTCGATGGGCAAATCATCTCCGATTCCGCACCCTATGAACCGGAGACCGCGCTTGCATCCGCACCGCTCGCACAGAAGAAAACCTCCATGTCGTTCTTCACGGCGCTCGGTCTCAGCCTGAACAACCTCCTGACCAAAAAAGGCCGCACGATTCTCACGGCCTTCGCCGGCTCCATCGGCATCATCGGCATCGCGCTGATTCTCTCGCTCTCCACCGGCATTCAGGATTACATCGACCGCGTGCAGGAGGACACCCTTTCCTCCTACCCGATCTCCATCGAAGCCGAAACCATGGATATGTCCTCCATGGTCACGTCGCTTATGGGCGCGCAGGCTGAAAAGGAGGACACAGAGCATGAGGACGGACGGATCTATTCCTCCACAATCATGTACGATCTGATGAACAGTCTCAACTCCGCCGACACGCAGACCAACGATCTCGAAGCCTTCAAAACCTACCTCGACGATCCGGACAGTCCGATTCACGAATACCTCTCCGCGATTCAGTATTCCTACGATCTCGACCTTCCGATCTACACGAAGGATGACGACGGCAATATTGTCCGTGCCGATGTCATGCAGCTTCTCCAGAATATGATGAGCAGTATGTACGGCGGCGATTACAGCTCCTATTTCTCGCAGTTTGGCAGCTACTATTCCGCCATGGACGTCTGGCAGGAGATGCTTCCCGGTCAGGATGGCGAGACGGTCAGCGATCTGGTCAAAACACAGTACGATATGCTCTACGGCCACTGGCCGGAGAATTACGATGAGGTCGTGCTGTTCGTCGATAAAAACAACGAGATTTCCGATCTTGTCATGTACGCTATGGGACTAAAGACCGAAGCGCAAATGGAGGACGCGATGAACGCGGCCATGAATCAGGAACAGGTCGACACTACGCAGGAGAGCTGGAGCTATGAAGATCTCTGCGACCGCACGTTCCAGCTCATTCTCCCCTTTGAGATCTATCGCCGCGACGAAGCCACCGGAGCCTATACCGATCTTTCCGCCACCGACGCCGGCATGGACTATCTCTACGGTGCCGATGAAGTCGGTACTACGCTGAAAATCGTCGGCATCGCGCGCGTCAATGAGGACGCCGTTGCCTCGATGATGACGGCCTCCATCGGCTACACCAGCGCCCTGACAAAGTATGTCATTCAAACCACTGCCGACAGCGACATTGTCAAAGCGCAGCTCGCCGATCCGGCCACCGACGTCCTCTCCGGTCTCCCGTTCCCGACCGGTGACGAAGCCGCACCGACGCTGGACGAAATGGAAGCCGGCGTCGCGGATGTAATCGCCGCGGCCACCGCTCAGGAAAAGGCGGATATGTATATGGTCATGATGGCCACGCCCGCCAGCGACTACCTCGATGCCATGACCGAGCAGACCATGCAGGGCATGACGCGCGAGACCATTGTCTCCCAGATGACCGATGCCTACGCCGCGCAGATGGGCGTCAGCTCGGATGAAATCCTCAGCTATATCGACAAGATGGATGACGCGACGCTGTTTTCCTATGTCGAGGACATGGTGCGCGAGCAGATTGCCGAGCAGTATGCCGAAGCCACCCGCGCCCAGCTCTCGTCCATGACGGTCGACCAGCTTGCCGCAGCGCTCGATATGACGCCGCGCACCGAGGAGCAGACGCAATATCTCTACGACAACTATATGCCCACAACCGTCTCCGACTCGACCTATGACGATATACTCTCCGCGCTCGGCTATGTCGATCTGGACGTTCCCTCCAAGGTCAACCTCTACGCTGCCACCTTCGCGGATAAGGACTCGATTGCCGACTGCATTGCGGATTATAACCAGACTGTCGGCGATGAGCAGGAGATTACCTATACCGATTATGTCGCGCTGCTGATGAGCTCAATCACCACAATCATCAACGCCATTTCCTATGTTCTGATCGCGTTTGTGTCGATCTCGCTGATTGTCTCGTCGATTATGATCGGCATCATCACCTACATCTCCGTGCTCGAGCGCACGAAGGAAATCGGCATTCTCCGCGCCATCGGCGCAAGCAAGCGCGACATCTCGCGCGTGTTCAATGCCGAGACGCTCATCGAAGGCCTGATCGCCGGTCTGATCGGCATCGGCCTGACACTATTGCTTATCATTCCGATCAACGCTATCGTCCAGCACTTGACCGGCATCGCCAGTCTCGGTGCGGTGCTTCCGCCCGTGGCCGCTGTGCTGCTCGTCGCAATTTCGATGCTGCTCACCTTCATCGCAGGTCTTATTCCCTCGCGCCTTGCCGCCAAGAAAGACCCCGTTGTCGCTCTCCGCACCGAATAAACCGTTCTCTCAAAAGCTCCCTCTCCGAGGGAGCTTCAGCGTGTCGAAAAAGTCTTTTCGCCCCGCTGCCCGTCCAGTTTTTCAAACTTATAAAGTTTGAAAAACTGCTTGAT
>CAKUJA010000083.1 GCA_934661135.1 uncultured Oscillospiraceae bacterium | reverse complement strand
GACATTCTGCTCCCACCGGAGCAGAGCATTACACAAGAGCTAGAATAAAAAGGAGAATGCTATATGAACGAAAAGCCGGTCATCATCGTCACCGGGAAGGTGCCCAATATGCAGAGCTGGTATGAGGAAAAATGCAAACGCGCCCTGGAAGAACTGGCCCATCTGTCCGACACCCTCCACCGTCCGGGAGATACCCCCAACCGTGGCTGGGCCACTAAGGAGGAGAAAATCAAAACGCACCTGTTCAACGCCACGCGCCTGGTGCTGATCCTGGCGAATGTGTCCTGCGGCCAGCGGAAAAGCGTGGGCAGCGAGGATGTGGGGTGCATCGTGGATGAAGGATTCGCCGGATATGAAAAGGTCTGGGAAAAGTTTGCGGAATAGACATCGTTTGCAGATTATTAGCGCCTCCTAAATCCACAACTGGTATAATGGATTCCGGGAGGCGATATACCATGACAAGAAAAGAAGCGGTCTTTCAGTTTTTCAGAAAGAGCATAGCGCCCGTAGTTAGTGCGGCCCTGCTGGTGTGCATCTTCAAATCCGCCTGTATGAAGGATGGGGCGGTTGACTATCTGTGGCTCTGGATACTTTGCGGGCTGCCCTTTGGCTTACACCGGATGTGGCTCTGGTTTGTACCGGGCGGAGGCTCCATGGGTGGCGGGGTTGCCCTACTTGCTCTGAACATTATTATCGGCGGTTTCATTGGTGGCTTCATCCTGACTTGGCGGCTAATCGTGGCGGTATGCTATGTGCCGCTGACCGTCTACCGCCTGATTATCGGATAAGGGCAAGGAGAAAAACATAGAAAGAGAAAATGTCTGCGGGGTTTGTTGGAGAAAACCATTGAAAGGGCGGCTGTGGCGTGACTGCGGTTTCCATTGATTGTGAACAGTACGGACGCATTCCGTTCTATGGTAACATAGTAGAACGGTGTCATGTCTGCAATGCATTGTTTGGTCACTGCTACCATTGGGGATGTGATGCGGAGATCTGTCCCTCATGTGGCGGGCAAATGATTGGCTGTGATTGCCTGGATATTGAGTGCCCGGTGATAAAGCCGGAACGTCCCAGGCGAAAGGTATCAACCAAACTACCACTACAAAGATAAAAAGTGCGGGCGTGCAGCCCTCGGATATCCGGGGAACTGCATGCCCACTGTTGTTATTTAGCCGTGTCAAAAACGGATATTTCTCCCCCTAAACTAGGTGAAAATGAACTTGGAAAAACGAAAAGGAAAAGTTTATGAAAGCAAATACAAACCAGATTGTTATGTGTTCTCTCAAGGATTGAAGTGATGGCTTCAGCGCCACTGACAACAATGAAGTGAATAAAAGCAGGAGAATTATTAGTTCGACTTGGAAAGGGTCTAAGCAGTATAAACAATTATTGTGAAATAGTTGTGCTTATAATTGAGAATTTTTCAGGAATATGTTAGAATTAAAACGTCGCATTTTCTTGCAGCGAATTCATCATGGATTGTTTGACTACTGATGGCAACCGTGTCCTGCCATCCTTGCAGAGCGCATTTTGTTATTGGAGGGAGAAAAATGAGCATAAAAAAAGAAATTGATTGTGCAGTAAGAAGAATTGCAGCTCTCGATAAAAATACTGCTCCCAAGACTTCGTCGGAGCAAGACCAAATAATCGCAAATGCGGAAGATGTATTCAGCAAAATGTCGTTTAATTTTGGTAATACAGCATCCATAACATTAAATCAAAACGGGAAAAAGCGTTTAGTTAAGCAATATAATGACTTATATTCTGCCGAAAATGTTCTGTGTCATTGCATTAAGCAGATATTAGATCGGGTTTTTAAAGTTAAATATCCTAACCGTAACAAAATATCTCGAGACCTCTTTAGTACCCTCTCAGCTACCATACAGATGTCGGACTTTACGATTGTTAAGTTTGACTTTAAGGATTATTTTAATTCGATATCATCAATTTATGTTTTTGAAAAATATTTAAAGGAAAACCTTTTGAGTCGTTATGAAAAGGATTTAATTAAGAGTTTTGTTTATTCAACAAAGTATGCATACGCCGGCCTCTGTACTTCAAACGCTATAGCAGAAATAATTGCCAAGTATTTTGACGAAACTGTACATCAGGTGTTTGCCTCAAACGGTTTGATTTTCTATGAAAGATATATAGATGATGGCATACTAATCCTTAACGAGCATATGGAGGAAAATGAAGTTAAAAGCATATTGGAGTCCATTCTCTCGTGTATATTTCATGATAACAGTTTCAAGTGTGTAAAATGTAGGACAAAATTCAATAGCAAAAAATTTAAATATATTTCACGTCGCAAGATTTTAGCCCAAAAATGTTCGTTTGATTTTCTTGGATACGAATTTTGGTTTGCTTCAAAGCCGGCAAAGCATGGGGTAGAAATTGAAATCAAATATGGCATTACTCAAGAAAAACGAAAAAAGTACAATGATAGACTCGACAGACTGATTTCTTGTTATACGGATCCTGCATCCTCCGACTACAACAAGCTGGAATTACTACGACATAGAATAGCCGCATTTTCATCACGTGAGGTTTATTTGACTAAACATTTTCGGTCGAATGTTTGGCGCGTAAAAGGGTTTATTTCTAATTATGGAGAACTTCGATATCTGCTAGACAGCGGACTAATTGAAACGAGTACAGAGGAATATTTGAAAAATACTATTGATGAGGCATTTAACAGGGCTGGGATAGATAAGCCTTATTTTTTAATGGGCGGCGGCAAAATGAATTGTGGTTATAATCTATATGGCAATATGAAGTCAAATAAAACCATTTTACTTGTTGATCATATTGGATATGACTATAAATCTCTAGTAGCACTATGTAAGCAAATCGAAATCAACAATATAGATGCAAGTGGTAAACGGCGAGGCTACGGGACCCTCGTGAGGGATTACTTAATTAAAGTACGGGTTGGTTATTGAATGACGAAGCGGCAAGGTTGCCCTTGCCGCTCCGGAACATTTGCCGCAGCTATGTTCAAAACACAATGTCTGTTCTCAACATTGTGCCGATGATGTGTGTGCGTTTCCGCACTGCAAACAGCCGTTTGCTCCTTTATAATAAAGAAAATGGAGGAAAAAGTCAATGGGGTGGAGTGGCCTGGAAAGAAATAAATTGGATTATATTTTAACAGATTTACTTCCTGTTGAAATATCAGAGTTATTCTCTTTTTCTCAACTTTATGCATTTCTCTTAGCAAAGGATAGGCAAAAAACATTAGAAACTCTTATTCATGAAATTCAACAGGTCAAAGCAAAAAGCTGTTCACCTATGTTTAAAGAAGGCTGGAGTACAAAGCCATTAAAATATAGAATCCTTAAAGGAAATGACACGATGAGGGAAATGAGTGTCATCCAGCCATTTTCCGCACTTAACCTTTATATTTTTATAGAATGTTATCAAAAAGAAATTCTGAGTTATTTTGAAAAGCACCACGAATTTTCTATTCGTTACCACAAGAAAAACACTGATTTATATTATAAATCAAAATCTGGAAAAGTAACACAGTATTTTCAAGATCAATCATCTCGCGTGGGACGGGAAGTTATTCAGCAAGCTGCAAACTATTTCAGAATAGCGCCTTTTGAATCGATTAATTCTTTCGCTGACTCAAGAATATGGAGAATGTGTAATTTTAAATATAAATATTATGCAAAGCTAGACTATAAAGCATGCTTTGACAGTATTTATACTCATGCATTTACTTGGATTATCGAAAGAAATGTAGTAGATGCAAAAGCAGCCAGTAATTCGCATTTGTTTGTTACCATAGATCGAATATTGCAAAATATAAATGGCCGTTCGTCAAATGGTATTGTTGTCGGTCCTGAATTTTCAAGAATGATGGCGGAGATTCTGCTTCAACATATAGATAGTGAGATATGTCTTTCATTAGAAAAAGATGGAATTTGCTATAATGTCGATTATGTTGCATTTAGGTATGTGGATGACATTTTTCTGTTTGCCAATCAGTCACAGATTCTTGATCAGATACTAGCCAAGTACAAAACAATTGGTGAACGATATTTGCTGCGCTTAAATGAACTCAAATTGGTAAAGGGAACAACACCTTGCTTACCTAAAGAGTGGTTAGGAAAGACCAGACAATTGTCTGATATCATTGGTAATTTCTTTTTTCAAGGGAAGAAAGTCGACTATGAAAAACTTCCTGAAGAAGAACGTTTTTTAGTAAAGACGGATTATATTTCTGTAGATAGAATAAAGGATGAAATTGCTGTATTAGTTAAACAGCATTCAGATGACGCACGTACAATCGTTTCTTTTTTGTTATCCACACTGTTAAATAACATTAGTAAGAAAAAGAATGGTTATTCGCTCTTTGGTAAACAACAACTGGGGAAGGCTTTGCTATTACTTGATATGGCCTTATATATTTATGCATTTTACCCTTCATTCGATCAAACAAGAAAAATAATTTCTATCATAGCCTATATGAATAGCGAAGTTGATTTTAAAACCGACGAGAAGGCACATGAAAAGATGGGCAGAGTGATTAATAGGTATGCATTTGTTTTTCAATCGGGGAACATATTCGATCTATGTGATTGGTTTCCTTTTTTCCACGAGTATAATATTGTGCTTGACGCAAAAACAGAAAGCGCTTTAATACACACAGCAGAAGAATGCAATGATCCTATCATCTGGGCAAACCTATTATTGTATTCTCAATACTATCCGCCTTTTTTTGATGAGTTACAGAAAAAAGTTGAAACAGTTGTTAAAAAGCAAATATGTAAAATATCAGATAAAGAACCGATGATGCAAGTTGAGTTTTGGTATGTTTTAATTTTTCACAATTGTCCGTATATTTCTTTGACATTACGTCAAAAAATGAGCAGTTTGATACAAGAAATAAAGAAATCTGCTACTAGTAAAACTGGTAGTAATAAATCATCATCTCCTTTCCCATCGGCGGTAGTAACTCAATTAATTTGTGAGTTTTTAGAACAACGTTCTCCCAGTGGTAATAAACCAGAAGAAAGCCTTTTCAATTGGAAAGGAATCAAAAATTTCAGTGATCAGATTACATATCGCACATATCAAAGGACTGTTTTTAAGCGATACAGGAAAAATACATACGGTTTATACGCGAGCTTAGATTGACATCAAACAGGCGTGCAGCCCTCGGAGAACCGGGGAACTGCACGCCTGCTGTTGTTATACGGAAGTGTTGAAATCGAATGCTTTCTTTCTCCCAGTTTGCGAGAGAATGGGCGTAGGAAATCATAAGGGACTGTCTTTAATATGCCAATATAGGAAAAGAAATGGTGCTTTTTAACCCATATTGCTACACTTTTTAGAACGCCGGGCCAGATACCGTGGGCAGACAAGCTGTTTCACCCGGAAGCTCTGTTTACAGCCATATGCACAGCGTTGACAGAGTGGATGATACTGCCGTCGCCCGTTCCTACCCAGAAAGAACGCCCATTCCAGATGCCATTTCTTGCTTCGGCTCATCGTTCCTCCCGTTCCGGCGTATCCTGACTGGGAGCGTCTACCTTCGGCTGTTTGGCACACTCCTGGCGGGCCGTTTCCAATCTGTCCCGAATAGAGGGCCGTTCCAAATCCCTGGGATCAGCCGCTACCGCAAAGGCCCGGGTGCCGTTGCCCATGATAAGGAAACGACGGTCATCGGAATGATGGTGGACACCGTAGCCCAGGGCCTCCATTTGCTTCTGGCTCAAAGAGGTTAAGGTGAAGTTACCCCTTGGGGTCTGCACATGGCCTCCGGTTTCAAATTTGTCCGGAAGATAGGCTTTTTCCTGGGCCTGCTCCGGCATAGGCAGCACCACCAGCTTGCCGTCTCTTGGGACGAATAGCTCTGGTGTTCGGAACTGCTCTGTATACTTCTGGATCAACTCCGGAGTCAGAGAGGCAAAGTCCTCCTCGCCCAAGCCGACCAC
This sequence comes from uncultured Oscillospiraceae bacterium, assembly GCA_934661135.1. Classification (GTDB taxonomy): domain Bacteria; phylum Bacillota; class Clostridia; order Oscillospirales; family Oscillospiraceae; genus CAG-170. Next base: position 3,135 of record CAKUJA010000083.1, on the reverse strand, counting down.
CAGAAATGTACCGGCCACAATGTCATAAAGGCTTCCAGTGTCATCCCGCAGGCCACGGTTCAGGTCCATGCCTTGCAGCTTTCCCTCGTCGTTGCAGACCAGGGCCACAGGGTCATCATAGGGATAAATGGCCTGGAATGCTCCATCGACTTCCGCCTGTATGGATTTGTAGCCGGGGGCGATTTGCTTTGCACAGGGCTCCTTCAACGGCTCCACCACCAGAACGGTCATTTTCTCCAGCTCCCCGTAGACAGCCCGGGCCTGTTCCGCAATATCCGCCGGGGTCTGCTCATAGGCTGCCGCTGCGGCGGCATATTCCCGCTCCGCCTTTTCCGCAAAGGCCAGCATTTCATCAATGCGGGATTTGTCCGGGGTTTCAAGTCCTTCCCGGACAGCTTCCGGGTCAAAATCCAGCCATTCCTCGTAGCCGGTAGCCTCCTTGAATTTCTCCAGTTCGGAGGGGAGATAGTCCGTGGCTTTCTGGCCCAGAGATTCCAGTTTCTCGCTGTAATCCGCAATTCGTCCTGCCAGAAGTTTTTCCTGGATATCCGGCCATGCTTTTTGCGAATTTGGGAAAGCGGCGGCGTACTGTGGATATTTCTGCCGGAAAAGGGCATCCATATCATGGGCAATGTCAGCTGCCCACTCCTCAATTTCTTCCTTGGAAAGATCTTCTTCGGGAACGGACATGATCCGGTATTCCTCCGGGATATTTTCCGGGTTGCCGTCGTAAACCTCTACGAAAGAATCCCCAGTATCCCGGACATAGCCGTAATCGGTGAACTGACCGTCCTCGTCCAACGCCACATCCCGCCCGTAGGCTTCATAATCAATGTAGTTTTCCAGATAGTCCGGTACCTGCATGGCTTCCAGTTCATAGATATAGTATCGGCCCAGATCGTCATAGTCGGTGATGTTCGGGTTCACTTCATAGCAGTCCAGATTCTCCGTCAGGTTGATCATATCCTGCAGGCTGCCGCTATGGTCGCCCATCGACATGGCCGCCTGGAACTGCTCGTATTCGCTCTGGCTCATTTCATCCAGCTTGGAAGCAAGATAATTTAATTCATCCAGATTGACGTATTCTCCCAGCTTGTCGTACAGGCCGTCTACATAGCAGTCGTAGTCTGTAATGAACCACTCCTCATAGGCGTATCCGAAATCGTCCTTCTGGCCGATGCCGATACTGTCCATGGCAGCCTTGATTTCTTCCGCTGTGGTGGGGAACTTCACCCATTCGCCTATCAGCTCGCCCTCATTGTATTTTCCGAGGTTCGTAATGAAAGCGGCGAAGGGATAATCCCGGTTATATTCATATGTAGGCATCCTGCCGCCTCCTTACCGCTCCGGCCCGGTGCGGCTGATGTTCTTCTCCGGGGCCGTCTGGGCGGCGCACTCCTCCTTGGCGGCGTTGAGCCGATCCCGGAGGGAGGGACGCTTTTCCAGCTTTGCCCGGAGAATGCTGTCCAGATCCCGATTGGACAGGTCTGCCAAATTGTCCTGGGGCACCTGGAACATGACGGTGCGTTCCCCAACCTGAGCGTAGACCTCAATGGTCTGGAACCGGCGATTATATTTACTCGCCAGATCATCAGGCAGAGAATCGATTTTATCCCCATCCATTCCGGCAACCAGGAAGGTTCCGGCAATCACATCATAGACCTGGCCCCGGCCATTGTAGAGGGCCCGGTTCCATTCCAGGCCGGATTCTCTGCCGTCCTCCCGGCATAGTACGGCTACCTCCGGCCCGAAGGGATGGGTAACGGAGTAGTCACCACCCAGGATACTATGGAAATTGCTTTCTTCCACTTCCCTCAGGCAGGGGACTTTCCGTGGCTCTACCACAAGGACGTGGACAGTATTGGGCAGGTCATCCAGGGCAGGGTCATAGTCGGTGAGCTTTTTGTAGTCCTGCAGGTCAGAGTAGAGTGCGTCCTGTTCCGTCTGACCCAGGTCCTTCAGCCTGGATTCCAGAAAAGCGACCTTGCCATCTATCAGCCAGTCATAGAAGGCTGCCACCTGGGACCGTTTCTCCGGGTATTTTTCAGCATAGTCCCTGTCAAAATCCCGGAAAAAGCTGTCACACTGAATCGCCAGATTCTCCGCCCAATCCTTCTTTTCCTCGTCGGTCAGCAAAAGCAGCTCCGGGGTAAACACGACGTAACCTGCCGGGATCGTCTCCGGGTTGCCGTCGTAAAACTCGGCAAAGGGGGAGTTGGTGGGAGAGATATAGCAATCGTCCTCAATGGAACCGCCCTCGGATTCCGCAACATCCCGACCAAACGCCTCATAGTCAATGTAGTCCTCCAAGGCCCGGAGCGTGGAATAGTCGTAGGTGTCCCGATCGTGGAGGACGTATTGGGCCAGATCCTCGTAGTTCTGGATGTTCGGCTCAATATCGTAGCAGTCCAGATTTTCCGTCAGGTTGATCATGTCCTGAATAGTGTCACAGTGACGGCCCGTATCCACAATGGCCTGGTAGGAACCGAATTCCCCGTCCGTCAGAGCTTCCAGAGCAGCCGCCAGATAGTTTAGCTCGTTAATATCCGTACAATCTTCCACCGCGGCGGCGTTGTATAGGTGGCAGTCCACCTCGCCCAGATACCAGCCCTGCCGATCCCCGCCGATATTTTGCAGCAGCTCCCGAAGTGCCTGCTGTGTGGTGGGCAGCTCCAACCACTGCTCCCGCTCCCGCTCCTCTTTGTTGACAACGCGGACAGAAATGGGGAAAAGAGACCCATCATACCGTTTTTCCAAATCGTGACCTCCTTATTTTTTCTTTTGAAATTCCAGCTTGTAGTGAACATATTTTTCGCCGGTGTCATCCAGCAGCACCGCGGCATCGTAAGTGACGCCTTTCTTTTCAGACCACATCCCCTTAACGAGAATACGCCCCTTTTTCAGAAGGTCAGCCGCCATTTTGGCGGTCAGCACCTTTTTCCGCGAAGTCCAGAACCGGTCATCCTTCCAGAGAACAAAGCCGCAGCTCCGATCCGAACAGGCAAAGTTCTTTTTGCCCTCATAGACAGGCTTCCCGCAGCGGGGACAGGCACCAATGCTTTCCCGCTCCGGGACAAACAGTGCCCGGCCTTCCTCGGATACCTGGGCATGGTCAGAAACAAGGGCCCGCACCAT
>CAKUJA010000082.1 GCA_934661135.1 uncultured Oscillospiraceae bacterium | reverse complement strand
GCAGACGGATGAGGGTCGGGGAGCAGTTGCAATGCATCGTTGCAACTGCATATCTTCCTCCGCACTCGTAGGGGCGGACGCCCCTACAAATGGAACCATAACATTTCCAACATTCCATACGCCGCGGAATTCAAGGGCGAAGCGTCCTTGAAAGAAACGTGGTGCAATCCTTTTGTCACCGCAAAGAGAACCTACTGTCAAGCACTTTGTCTAAAATAAAAATAAGAATTATTTTTATTTTTTACTGGACAAATCTCCCTCTGCGTGCTATGATCCTATTGATAAAAAAATACTGATATTAACTTCTCAGGAGGCAATGCGATGTACTGTGTAAAGAAAATGACCGACGATCTCTACTGGGTCGGCGGCAACGACCGGCGCCTTGCGCTGTTTGAAAACGTCTACCCCATCCCGCGCGGCGTGAGCTACAACGCCTACGTCCTGCTCGACGAAAAGACTGTTCTGCTCGACACGGTGGATCAGTCGGTCAGCACGATTTTCTTTGAAAACCTCGAGCACGTGCTCGCAGGCCGTCCGCTCGACTACCTGATCGTCAACCATATGGAGCCGGATCACGCCGCAACCTTGCAGGAGGTCGTGCGCCGCTATCCGGAGGTCAAGATCGTCTGCAACAAAAAAACCGTGCAGATGATTAAAAACTACTTTACGTTCGACATCGACAGCCGCGCCGTGCTCGTCGGCGAGATGGACACGCTCTGCACCGGCAAGCATACCTTTGCTTTCGTCATGGCGCCGATGGTGCACTGGCCGGAAGCCATGGTCAGCTACGACGCAACCACCAAGACGCTGTTCTCTGCCGACGCGTTCGGCTCGTTCGGTGCGCTCGGCGGCAACCTCTACGCCGATGAGGTCAATTTCAAGACCGAATGGCTCGACGATGCCCGCCGCTACTACACCAACATTGTCGGCAAATACGGCACGCAGGTGCAGGCGCTTCTGAAAAAGGCCGCAGCGATCGACATCGAAATGATCTGCCCGCTGCACGGCCCGGTCTGGCGCAAGGACATCAGTTGGTTCCTCGACAAATACGTCCATTGGGCGACCTATGAGCCGGAGGAGCAGTCCGTTGTGATCGCCTATGCCTCCGTCTACGGCAACACTGAAAACGCCGCAAACATTCTCGCGTCCAAGCTGGCCGACCGCGGTGTGCGCAACATCAAGGTCTACGATGTCTCCGCGACCCACGCGAGCTATCTCGTCTCCGAGTGCTTCCGCGCGAGCCATCTGGTGTTCCTCTCCACGACCTACAATGCCGGCATTTTCGTCAACATGGAAAACCTTGTGCACGACATTGTGAATCACAACGTCCAGAACCGCACGATCGCGCTGGTCGAGAACGGCACCTGGGCGCCGACCGCCGGCGGCCTGATGCGCGCAGAATTTGCCAAGCTGAAAAACTGCACGATTCTCGACGAGACGCTGACCATCAAATCCAGCCTGAAGGCCGAGCAGCTCGACACGATGGATGCGCTGGCCGATGCCGTCTACGCTTCCATGCCGAAACCCGCGCCCGTCGAGCACACGCCCTCGAAGCCGATCGAGCAGAGCGCCATGTTCTCCCTCTCCTACGGCCTGTTCGTGCTGACCGCGCGCGACGGCGCAAAGGATAACGGCTGCATCATCAACACCGTCACCCAGCTCACCGACACGCCGAAGCGCATCTCCATTGCCGTCAACAAGGCAAACCTCACGCACGACATGATCAAAAAGACCGGCGAGTTCAACGTCTCCGTCCTCTCGAACGATGCGCCGTTCGCCATGTTCCAGCACTATGGCTTCCAGTCCGGCCGGGATGTGGACAAATTTGCTGACGTCAAGGGTCTGGCGCGCTCGGTCAACGGCATCTACTATATCCCCTACTGCACCAGCGCGTTCCTCTCCGCAAAGGTCACGCAGGAGATTGAATTTGAAACGCATACGCTGTTCATTGCCGACGTCACCGAAGCGCAAAGCCTGAGCGCTGTGCCGTCCATGACCTACGCCTACTATTTTGCAAACGTCAAGCCGAAGCCGGCGGCGCTTGCCAAGCAGACCGGCTGGGTCTGCAAGATCTGCGGCTACGTCTATGAGGGCGAGGAGCTGCCCGCCGATTTCATCTGCCCGCTCTGCAAGCACGGCGCAGAGGATTTTGAAAAGCTGCAATAAGTGTCTATCCGCGCCGCAGGGTTGGTTCGCCACCCCTGCGGACGTCTATCTCAATCAGAAAGGATCATCTGTCATGCGAGTTTTGGAACATCTGGAACCCCAATCGGTATTTTCCTATTTTGAAGATCTCTGCGCCATCCCCCATGGCTCCGGCAACACGAAGGCCATCTCCGACTACTGCGTCCGCTACGCCGAGGCGCACGGCTTTGAGGTGCATCAGGACGCGCTGAACAATATCATTATGATCTGCCCCGCCACCCCCGGCTATGAGTCCGCCGAGCCGGTCATCCTGCAAGGCCACCTCGACATGGTCGCAGAAAAGGACGCCGCCTGCCCGCTCGACATGGCGAAAGACGGCCTGGATCTCGCGGTCGACGGTGATTACGTCTTTGCCCGCGGCACCACGCTCGGCGGCGACGACGGCATCGCCGTGGCCATGGCGCTGGCCGTCATGGACGATCAAACGCTGAAGCACCCGCGCATCGAAGCCATCTTCACGGTCGACGAGGAGGTCGGCATGGAGGGCGCTGCCGGGCTGGATGTCTCCCCGATCACGGCGCGCCGGATGCTGAACATCGACTCGGAGGACGAGGGCGTATTCACCGTGAGCTGTGCCGGCGGTGCACGCGCCAATATCTGCCTTGCGCTCGACACCGCACCCTGCTCCCTCCCCACCGCCGTCGTCGAGCTGACTGGTCTGACCGGCGGACATTCCGGCACGGAGATCGACAAGGGGCGCGCAAACGCGGCCATTCTGCTCGGCCGTGTGCTGGACGCCGCTTCTTCCCTGTCGCTGCGTCTCGTGTCCGCGGAGAGCGGGCAGAAGGACAACGCCATTCCGTCCTCCGCGCGAGCGGTGCTTGCCGCAGAGCCGCCGCAGTTTGCCGCACTGCAAGCGCTCGTTTCGGAGCTGGAAGCCGCTTTCCGCGCCGAGCACGCCGTTTCTGATCCCGCGCTTGCCCTTACCATTTGCCGCGGAACTGCCGCAAATGCCGCATTGACAGAAGCCTCCACCGCAAAGGTTGCCGCATTTCTGGCGCTAATTCCAAACGGCATCGCCGCAATGAGCGTGGATCTGCCGGGTTTGGTGCAAACCTCGTGTAATCTCGGCATTTTTGCGGTAGAAAGCGGCAAGCTGCGGTGCAGCTCTGCGGTTCGCAGCGCTGTGGCCTCGCAGAAAACCATGCTGCTGCGGCGTTTTGCGGCACTTTGCGCTGCATTTGGCGCTGATTTGCGGCTAACCGGCGACTATCCCGCATGGGAATACAAGCGGGAATCACCCCTGCGCGACACCATGAGCGGCATCTTTGCGGCACAATACGGCTATCCGCCAAAAATTGCCGCAATCCACGCCGGCTTAGAATGCGGTTTGTTTGCCGCAAAGCTGCCGCATCTCGACTGCATCTCCTTTGGTCCAAACCTGCTGGACATCCACACGCCACGCGAAAAAATGTCAATTTCGTCTGTGCAGCGGACATGGAAGCTGCTCTGCGCCACACTGGAAGCACTGTGCTAACCTCCCCATTTTAACGCAAAAACCGCCCTTCCAAAAGGCGAACACGCACAAGGACAACAACAAAATACCGCGCAGAGCAAGAGAAGTCCTTCCGGGAAACCGGAAGGACTTCTCTTTTGCCCAAAAGTCTGCTGGTTTACGCTTTGAAGTCCTGCAATAAAAATGCGAATTGCATTCAGGCTTCGGTTCTGCTGTTCTGCTTGTGTCGGCATCCAGGCCAGAGGATGCAGTATAATGACCTCCTGAATCAAAGAACGATTTGTGGGAGGGACTGCCATGAACGAGAGAAAGTTATCTGCATCCATACTTGCGGACTACGACCGCTGGCTGCGGCAGGAGGAGCGAGCCGATGCTACGCGGGAAAAATATCTGCGCAGCATCCGAGCCTTCGCCGCGTGGCTGGGCGGCGCGGCGGTCACAAAGGATGCCGTGACGGAATGGAAGGCGCATCTGGCCGGGCAGCATCAGGCCCCGTCTACCGTCAACACCGCGCTTGCCGCGCTGAACGGCCTGTTCCGCTTCCTCGGCTGGGAGGACTGCCGCGCAAAATTTCTGAAAGTCCAGCGCTGCATCTTCCGCGCACCGGAGCGCGAGCTGACACGCGCAGAGTATGCCCGCCTACTCGCCGCCGCAAAAAATTCCGGCGACGCGCGGCTTGCGCTGCTGATGGAGAGCCTCTGCGCGACCGGTATCCGCGTCAGCGAGGTGAAGTTTCTCACCGTGGAGGCCGCACAGTGCGGCCGCGCCGAGATCACATTGAAGGGCAAGATCCGCACGATTCTGCTGCCCGCGAAGCTCTGCCGCAAGCTGCTGAAATACGCCAAAAAGCAAAAAATCGCCCACGGCGAGATTTTTCTCGCCACGGGCGGAAAAAGCATGGACAGGCGGCAGATCTGGAACGCCATGAAGCGGCTCTGCCGCAGGGCGGGCGTCGCGCCGTCGAAGGTGTTTCCGCACAATCTGCGGCATCTGTTTGCGACGGCGTACTACCGCGTATATCACGACATTGTGAAGCTCGCGGATATGCTCGGCCACAGCTCGATTGAAACGACGCGCATCTATCTCGTCGAGAGCGGCGCGGAGCACCAGCGCCAGCTCGACCGGCTGGGCCTGATCACATAGGACAGAATCCATATTCTGTCCATGTCTGTACCAGCAGAGCACAATATTCCGTACTGCTATCTATTGGAAATATAGCACAAAATATGTCAGAAATCAATAGCAGCCTGTTTTCGCGCGCAAAAAATCCAGTCTCAAAAAGCTCGGTTTTTTGAGACTATGCTTTTGTGCGTATTTTTCCTTTTCGTTGGTCGTTTAGCCTGCGTTTCAAGGGAGCGTTTCTCTAGTTCATCATGGTTCTCATCTCGCTCCGCGGCAAGCGGTAGAACGGAATATGGATTCTGTCCATGCCAAAAAGCGTGGCACGAAACAAGGCAGATCCAGCCCGCGGAGAACTCAGCGATCATCGCTTTTATATAAAAACTCAAAAGGAAGTGAAGGCTGTGAAAAAGAAAGCATTCGCGATAATACTAACGCTTGCCATGGTAACGATGCTTGTTCCGATCACGTCGGCTGCGAATGATCCATATTCTGTGCGGCAGATGGTATTAGACGAGACGGCGAATACAGGCTCGCTGCGGCTGTATTATGATGACCGATTCCCGGTCGGGGAGTATCAGGTGAGCCTTGGTGATCAGCAATGCGACTCAAAAAAGGCTGGTACAAATGAACCGGATGATGCCGTCATTACCCAAGTCGATAATCAGTTGATCGCAACGGGCTGCGGAACCTGCATGGCAACCTTTTCAAAAGAGGGTGTAAGCTATTCGGTCACGATTCAAGTAACGGCTGCACCAATCAGCTTAGTTATGGTTACCGGTCATAGTCTCGGTGCCGGAGAAAAAGGGAATCCAACAGAGTCCGTTGTTTGCGAAGCCGGTCAAGCTTACAGCACCTATGCCAAAGCAGGAGAATTAACAGTTGAAAATGCTGCAACCTATGTGCCCGCCGCACTTGGCTATGCCGGCGATCACATCGCAGCCGCGGATATCAATGCCTTTACGTCGGCCGGCAGCGGCGTGCAGGGTGAGGACAGTGCATTCGCCTATTATTGGAACCAGTTGACCGGCGAAAAGATTTGGGTATTGAATGCTGCGCGCAGTGGAACCTGTCTGCAAAAGTATTGGTTGCCCAGCCTGACTGATAGCAGTCATAATAATTTCTGGCGGGCGGTTGCTCTGTTTAAAGCTGCTGAAAAGGTTCTACGCCAGGAAGTGACGGCGGGACATTATGAACTCAAGCACATGGGCATTATCAATCATTCGGCAGCGAACGGCGATGAAAACCTGACCATTGACGACTACACCGAGAAGTATCTGTCCATGTGGAATGGCTTTAAGAGCGAGTTTCAGACGACAATCGGTGGGGTCAACAAAACAGTAGACTTCCTTGGAATCACACCGTTCTGGCAGAGCGTAAATACAACTGCGCTGAACAATGCCAAAATCGTCAACTACTACATGGGAACGAGTGCTGCATATTCCGATATCTATATTACAACCGATATTGGGCGGCAGTGGGGTTCTGACGCTGGTGTTCGGGCATATTTTGAAGGCAAGTATCCGAGCGGCACCGTCGACTATCCTACGCACAGCGGCGCTATCCAGCTCCCGACTCGTCGCGGCGGCAGTGCCCCGCGGGAATCAGCGGATAAACAGGATTATGGCGCAGATACCGTATTTGGTGACATTTCGCATTATCGTCAGGTAGGCTATAACGAGATCGGCAAGGATATGGCTCACAATCTGGTTTCTTCGCTCTATGGTCAGAGCAGCGCACAAAGCGTTGTCGTTACCAAACGAGATGGTAAAGCAATCGATCCTGCGCAAACGCTTGTGATGACGCCGGGAGAAACACTCGAACTGACGCTCATGCCAAATCCGGTCAGTGTGAACGACCTTGAGATCGTATGCACAGGCAATGCGCTGCAGCGCACGTCGGAAAATGCCTTTGTCTACCAGTGTGTCGCTGGTGGCACGGGTGAGATCCAGGTGAAGCAAGGCGGAAGAACGCTTGCAAGCTATCCCGTGAAATGTGTCTCCGGTGCATGGTACCGCTGGCATTTCAGCAAATAAAAAGAAAGGGAGAAAAATAAAGATGAAAAAGTTAAGTTTGCTTTTCTTGGTCATTGCAATGGTTCTCTCACTGTTGGCGCCCGTATCTGCAAAGACATATACCGCGGGCAGCGAAGATACCATTACCAATGAGGAAGGCAGCGAAGAAAATGCGCTGAAGGTTATTTCTGGCAGCGTAGATGTAGAAAACGGGGTCATGACTGGCACGAACGCAATCCTTAAGCTGGCTACTCCGGTTACTTTCAGCGCAAGCAAAAAATGGGCGATTGAATTTGAACTGAGTGGATTGAGTGGCGAATTTGCGGTCTTATCAGCTGAAGAAAACCCGAGTTCTTATAATATCGTCTATTTACCAGCGAATGGTGACCTTGCACCTGTGGTGAGTAGTGTGTAGTAATCCCGATGGATCAGCGCATTGAAAAGCACCTCAAAAAACGCTTCGTTCGCAGTAGTCGGGCATCTCAACACGGGAATCGGCGGTTTTCTTCCAGCGCGTTTTCATATTCCGCTTGACAAAGCTGACACCCTCATTGAGCAGAATGATCCGGCTGCCGGAGGATTCTGCGCTGTCAAGCACATCTATGCTCATGTGCTGCGGGACTGGAAGGTGCAGTATGCACCCAAATTGCCGGAATTCCGTCGTTTCTCTTTGCAGCACTACATTCTTTTTGATTGGCGAGTTTTTTCCTGAACCCCTTGCAAAGCAGAACGAAGCGCGGTATAATATGACCGAAAGAACCAAAGCGGTCATATTCAAGGAGGCGTGGGCTTGGCTTTTACCGATTACGAGACCGAGCAGCTCCGCAAGGCGTTGCTGAAGGAAACAAGACATTGCGCTGTCACGCTGGGGATGAAGAAAACCTCCGTGGATCAGCTGACGAAGGCGGTCGGCATTGCAAAAGGCTCGTTCTATAAATTCTACGAATCCAAGGAAATGCTTTTCTTCGCGGTTTTGGAGAACATTCACTCCGAGCTTTACAGAGTGGCTGACCATGCACTGAGCGAAGCTGACAGCTTGCCGCCGCCCGAGCGCGCGGCAAAGGCGGTTCTTGCCGTCTGTCGGCGGCTGTCCGATACCGGCGACATGGTTTTCATCGAAAACGATGCAAAGCTGCTTTTGCAGAGATTGCCGGAGGACATCAAAAACGTGCATTACCACGATGATGAGACGCACATCCGTCTACTTTTGGAGAAATATGACCTTGTGCCGAATTGCGGCATCTCTTTAGCTGCCGCGACGGTACGGGGACTGATCTTGACTGTTTCCCACAAGGAGCAGATCGGAGAATTGTATCCGAAGGTGCTGGAAACGTTGGTGTACGGTGCTTGCAGGGAGCTATTTGAATAAGCGGAAGGCCGCAGAGATGCGGCTTTTCCAAGGCGCAGCGGTTAGCGTCATCTAACCTCTCGGATGCGCGCATCGGTTAGGTTAATCTAACGCAGAAAGGAATGACAGCGATGCAGGAACACAAGGACTTCTGGGACAAAAATGCCGGTCGTTACGACCGCTTTATGCGAAAAGATCGGGCGGCGTATGAGAAGATCTATGCGCTGCTCCGGCCAGTCGTGAAAGCCAAAACGGTGCTGGAGCTGGCGACCGGCACGGGACTGATCGCAAAAAACATTGTGCGCGCAGCGGCGCACATTGAGGCGACAGACGTCTCTGCGGAGATGATCGCCGAGGCCAAGCGGGACAATCAATCTGCGAGGCTGCACTTTTCCGTGCAGGATATGTTCCGCCTGCCCTATGCAGACAAGTCCTTCGACGTGGTGATCGTGTCCAACGCGCTGCACATCGTGCCGCAGCCAGAGAAAGCCCTACAAGAGATCAGACGGGTGCTGAAGGACGGCGGCGTGCTCATCGCGCCGACCTTTACCCACGCGGGAAATTCTTTTTCCGGCAAGGTCAGGGCATTTTTTATGAAGCTGGCGGGTTTCCCTCTCCACAGCAAGTGGACGAGCGAGGAATACCTGCGCTTCCTGCGGCAAAACGGCTGGACGGTGCGGAAAAGCGTCGTGCTGAAAGCTTCATTCCCGTTGACCTATGCCGAATGTGTGAAATCGGAGGTGTGATATGTCATTCTTTGAAAATACCCGCAAGCCTGTTGGCTTTGGCGGAAAAATTATGGTCGCCATGATGAATCTGGGTCACAGTCCCGTGGCACGGTGGGGGCTTCGGTTTCTGAATGTCGCGCCGGACGCCAGGGTGCTGGACTGCGGCTGCGGCGGCGGGGCGAACATCCGACGGCTGCTGAAAAAATGCCCACAGGGCGTCGTCAAGGGCATCGACTATTCGCCCGTCAGCGTGGAGAAGTCGAAAAAGGTCAACGAGGCCGCCATCGCGGAGGGACGCTGCGCCGTTCTGCAAGGCAGCGTGGCGGATATGATGTTTGCGGACAACTGGTTCGATGCGGTGACGGCCTTTGAAACCGTCTATTTCTGGCCTGACCTGCCC
>CAKUJA010000081.1 GCA_934661135.1 uncultured Oscillospiraceae bacterium | reverse complement strand
GTGGAAAGATCTGATGTGGCCGCTGATCGCAAACAATGACATCAACAAGATGTCGCTTGCACCGGGACTTTCCGTGCCGGTGGCCGAGGTTTCGGAGAAGCTCGGCCGCGGACGCCATACGACGCGCCACATCGAACTCTATGCGCTCGGCGACGGCACCTTTGTCGGCGACACACCCGGTTTTTCCTCGTTTGATACCGAACGAATGGATCTCGTGCGCAAGGAGGATTTGCAGGATTCGTTTCTCGAGTTTGCGCCCTATGTCGGGAAATGCCAATTTCCAGACTGCGCCCACTTGCGTGAGCCGCATTGTGCCGTGCGCGAAGCGGTCGAGCGCGGCGAGATCGGCCAAACCCGTTACGACAGCTATGTCCGGCTCTATGAGATGGCAAAGGAGATCAAGCCGTGGGAAACGGAATCACAGGGATAACAAACACGCCCGCAAAGTGTATACTTTGCGGGCGTGTTGTAAAAAGGGGAGGATGAGATGAAGAAGTATCTGCCGTCGCTGGTGATGCTGGCGATTTTTGAAGCGGTCGCCGTGACGCTCTGGCTGACAAAGAACAATCTGTTCTATCTGTTGAATTTTTCTTATATTGGAATTTCGATTGCGCTCGGTCTTGCACTGTATGCGCGTAATCACCGCCACGCGCGGCGTGTGGTACAGATGCTCGTCGGCGGTTATATGCTGGTCTATCTCGGCTGCATCTGCCGGGAAAATATGCAAATCGAAGGATTTTGGTATTATCTATTCACAGGCGTGTTTGAAGCGGCAACGATTCACTACGCGGTAGCGAAAATCTTCGGTCCGCTGATCTTTGGGCGCGGCTGGTGCGGCTATGCCTGCTGGACGGCCGCGGTGCTGGATCTGCTGCCGTATCAGACGCCGCGGCAGCCGCGAAAAACGTTCGGTTGGCTTCGGTATGTGACGTTTGCAGCGTCGCTGGTATTTGTCGCGGCACTGTTCCTCGTGCGCGTCGGAAATCTGGAGCAGATCATGTTCTGGGCATTTTTGATCGGCAACGCGGTCTATTATGCGTTGGGAATCGCGCTGGCGTACAAATTGCAGGACAACCGCGCGTTCTGCAAATATCTCTGTCCGATTACGGTGTTCCTGCGGCCGATGAGCCGCTTTGCGCTGATTCGTGTGAAGTGCGACACGGAAAAATGCGTCTCCTGCGGCAAATGCCGCCGCGTTTGCCCGATGGATCTCGATCCGGCAAGCAATGCGCGCAGCAACAGCAGCGAGTGTATTCTCTGCATGGAGTGCGTCAAGGCTTGCCCGAAAAAAGCGCTCTAATGTATCATTGCACCGCCCCATTCAACGGCGGTAAAGCCGGTGCGGTTCGGCGCGGCGAGTGTCTGCGGCGCAAGCTCCATCGGTTTGGGCAGCGGCTTCCAAGCCATAAAGACACGCAGCAGCGTATCAGGTTCCGGTGTGATCGTCAGTTTGGCTGCGTCGGTGTAGGCATCAGACTGGAACGAGATGAGGTTATAGGCGTTGCCCTCCATCTGCGGGAGCCAGTAGATGATGAACTCATTGGCCTCGGCGCGGGTCAGACCGAGCCGGTCGAGTGCATCCTCCAGAAATGCGGCGGTCTCGTCGCCGGGGATGCAGAAGCCCTCCGAAAAATCGTACTGAATATCGTCCATTCCCTCCCAGTAGAGGTAGCGGTAGGTCTGGCCGGCGTCATCGGTCAGCGTGCCGTCCGGCGCGGCGGTGACGCGCCAAGTGCCGTCGCAGGCGGGGTAGGTGCAGGTGAGGTCGCCCACATAGTCGAGCTGGACAGTGACGTCTGTTCTTGTCTCCGGGTAGAGATAGATGACCGGTTTTTCGGAGTAAGATGGCTTGATCGGCCAGCAGGCCGTCAGGGTCGCGAACAGGAACAGCGCAAGCAGCAAAGCAATAATCCGTTTCATAAAAAACTCCCTCCAAATGATAGTCTCACTGAGAAAGACGAATTTGGAGGGAGTTCGTTGCAGATTTGAGAGAAATTAACGGTTGTGGTAGAGATAGCGGTAATCCTTGCGGAGAATATTGCGCAAGAAGGGAATTCCCATCACGACGTCCGCCGCAAGCCACGCCAGCGGGTCGGCCGCGCAGAGCGCGAAAAAGACGATTGGGGCAGACGACGCGCCGACTACACCGCCCGCAGCTGCCGCCGGGAGCGTCAGGCAGATGACAACGCGGGCGACCAGCTCCGCCATACCGCCGCCGAGGATGAACTGCGGACGGCCGATTCCCTGTACGCAGTTGCGGAGCAGAAACACGCCTGCCAGCAGCGGATAGAGTGCAAGGTCGACATAGAGGAAGCTGTTGCCGAAGCGGATCGTCTCCGGTGTGATTTTTTCCGGACTGAGGAAGATGTAGAGATAGGAGCCGCCGATTGTGGCCAGCAGACCAATGAGAATCGAGAGTCCGGCCATGATGGAGATAATGACGATGGATTGCAGCGAACCTTTACGGATGCGCTCATAATCGGTTGCACCGAGATTTTGCGCCACGAAGCTTGTCAGCGCGGAGCCAAGGCCGTTCATCGGCGTCATCAGGAAACTATTGAGCTTATTGGCGGCACCAAAGCCGTTTTGTGCGGCGTTGGAGACCATCTGGCCGTCCAGAATGTCAAATTTGACGACAACACTCTGCATGACAATGATGCCGATGGCCAGCACGGAGAATTGCAGACCGAGCGGAATGCCCTGGAACGCGTGCTGCGAGACGTCGGAGCGCGTGATGCGCCAGTCCTCGTTGTGCAGGCGCAGAGAAGGATATTTGGAAAAGGCGTAGAAGAAGCAACCGATTGTGCTGACGAGCTGGGCAAGCACGGTCGCAATTGCTGCACCGGCCACACCCCAGTGGAATGTGACGATGAACAGCAAATCAAGTCCGACATTCAGCACCGTGGAGAACAGCAGAAACAGCAGCGGCGTTGCAGAGTCGCCCATGCTGCGCAGGAACGAACAGATGAAGTTGTAGAAAAGCTGCGCGCCGATTCCGGCGAAGATGATGGCACAGTAGGTGTGTGCCGCGCGGTAGACTTCGCCGCTTTCCGGCGTGAGGTTGAGCCACGCGAGCATCGGCCGCAGAAGCAGCAGCGCCAGCACGGTAAGGCAGACCGTCAGAATCGACGAGAGAATGATCTGCGTGGCGAGGGAGCGGCGAACGCCGGCAGAATCCTGTGCGCCGACGCTGCGCGCCGTCACGGCGCAGAATCCCGCGCTGACGCCAAACGCAAATTGCAGGAAAATAAATACAAGCGACGTGGTGTCATTGACGCCGGCGACCTGTTCGGCGGTGAGCGTTTGACCGACGATGGCGGCGTCGCTGATGGTATAGATCTGCTGAAGCAGATAAGAAATGATGATCGGCAGGGAGAAGATCAAGATCGTTTTCCAGCAGGAACCCTGCGTGAGATCAACCGGCTGAAACAGTGACCGGAGTGCGGATGGTTTTTTCATAAAATCACCAGTAATCTATACAACATGAATTGATTTTTTCTCTTACGAAAGTGAGATTATAGACCGGCTAACCAGGAAAGTCAATATGAAAAATCACACAGTTTTTTCTGGAAATCTAATGAGTATCATGCGGAAAATCACAAAGCGCGGCGCCCGGAGTGCTCCAGGCGCCGCGCGGTAGGCAGCTTAGAATGCAATATTCATAAAAAGCGCCACGCAGCAGAGAATTACAGCCATCGGCACGTAGACGTAGCGGCCGATACTGTACCAGAGCGTGCCGCGGTGCTTACCGCTGCCGGTGTTGACGGCTTCCAACAGTGTATCACGCTTCATCACATAGAACCACGAGATTGCACCGAGTGTCGCGCCGATCGGGATAATGTAGATTGAAACCAGATCCATCCACGGCCCCCACTTATCGATCGTCTCCATGCCAATGCCAAAGGCAAGGCAGAGTACGCAGAGAATCACAAGGACGGCAGTTCGCCCAAGCTTTGGAAACTTGTGGAGCAGCGACTCCGCCACAGCTTCAAACATATTTTGCAGCGAGCTGACACCTGCGAAGATCATCGCCAGATAGAGAATAATTGCAAACAGACGGCCAAGCGGAATATCCTGCAAAATGGTCGGTAATGTGACAAAGAGCAATCCTGGGCCGGCGCCGACATCCAAGCCATAGGAAAAACAGGCCGGGATAATAACCAGCGCGGCGACGACGGCAGCGATCGTGTCAAACAGCGCCGTGTGCTGCGCCACGCCGACGACGTCCTCGTCCTTCGAGAGGTACGCGCCGTAGACGATCATGCCGCTGCCTGTGACCGAGAGTGAGAAGAATGCCTGACCCATTGCCCAGATCCAGATCATTGGATCTTTCAGCGCTTCCCAGCGCGGGGTAAACATAAATTGATATCCCTCCGCTGCACCAGGCAGAAACGCGACGCGAACGGCCAGCACGAGAAAAATCAGGAAAAACAGCGGCATCATAACCTTGTTGGTCTTTTCGATGCTGTGTGCGCCGAGGTAGAGCGTCAGAAGCGTCCCAACCACAACGATCATATGATAGGGAATCACAGAATATGGCTGCGCAGAGAACGAAGCGAACCACGTCGCGGTATCTGCGGTCATCAGGGTGCCGAGAACAGAGTCCACGAGCGCCTTTAAAATGTAGGCGACAATAATCGCATATCCGATCGCAATACAGAGCGAACCGGCCAGTGGCAGCCAGCCGAGCAGTCCGCCTGCTGTTCCGGCACGCTTTCCGCGTGTGGCCCAGGCGCTCTCGTACGCGCCGAGCGTCCCGGTTGCCGCGCGGCGGCCTACGGCAAACTCCGCAGGCAGGCCAACATAACTGAAAATAAAAATAAACAGCAGATAGACCAGCAAAAATGCGCCGCCGCCATTGCTGCCCATTTTGTTGGGAAATCCCCAGACGTTTGCCATGCCGACGGCGGAGCCGACGGAAGCGAGAATAAAACCCCAGCGGCTTGCAAAGTGCGTGGTATGTTTGTTTTGTTTCATCGACAAAACCCCAACCGGTGTGTCCGGTTTTCTTTCTGGAAAATTTTCACGAAACCTTTGCTATTTTAATGCTTTTATGTGTAAAAGTCAAGATGGACCAGTAAGAAAACAATAGAATTTGTGCGTCTTGCACAAAAGAATTGAGTAAAATACAAAACCGAAGGCTCCGCCGCGCAATTGCGCCCGCGCGCTTCGGCAGATATTTTCCGCTAATCCTGCGTTTTTCAAATCTTGGCTTGACGAAAAAGCTCTCGCCGATTCTGCTTGCCGAATTGTGCGGTTTTGCTTAAAACTGTTGACAGATGTAAACACTTGTGCTAGACTATGTCTACAAACGTAAACAGGCGGAGGAACGGAACAATGGCGGAGCAATTTCGACTGACAGAGGCGGAGTGGGCGCTGATGGAACAGCTTTGGGTGACACCGGGAATGACGGGGCGGGGGCTGACGGATGCGCTGCGCAGCGGTAACGGCTGGGCAAGGAGTACAACGTTGACACTGCTGCGGCGGCTGGCGGAAAAGGGTGCGGTGCGCAGCGAGGAGCAGGGGGGACGGCAGCACTTTTTTCCGGTGGTTTCGCGGGAGGACGCCGCAGCACGGCAGACACGCGATTTGCTGGGACGGCTCTACCATGGGAGCCTGAGTAATCTCGTCAGTACGATGACACAGGAGGAAAAACTTTCAAGGACAGAAATTGCGGAATTATACGCGATTTTGGACGGATTGGAGGAGAATAACAGGCATGATTGAGTGGTTCATTTCGTCTGCGGCGCTGCTTGCGATCATGATTGCGCTGCATTATTTCCTGCGCGGGAGGGTCAGCGCGCGGCTGCAATATGCGCTTTGGGCGCTGGTACTGGTGCGGCTGCTGCTGCCGGTGTCTGTCGGAAAAAGTGCCGTTAGCGTCGAAAATCTCGTGCCCAAGACGCGCCACACCGTCCTCTATACGAGAGATCAAAATGCGGCAGCCGCAAATTCTGTTGCGGCAAACACTGCGGCAAACGTTGCGGCAGAAAGCAAAGCAACGGAGCCGCCTGCGGCGGATGCGGCAAGTCCCGCGGCAGCGCGTGCGGCGCAGAGCGGCAGTCCTGCGGCTTCCGCGCAGTCAGCGCCGCCGGAACAGCATTCGACCGCCTTACGGCCGGAGAAGGTAGTGCTGTGGGTTTGGATGACCGGGGCGGCAGTTGTGCTGGTCTGGTTTGCTGTCTGCAATCTGACGTACGGCCGTACACTGCGGTGCGGTGCGACGCGGCTGGAAGCAGAGACGACGGGATGGCCGCCGGTCTATCTCTCGCCGCGGGCGAGTTCGCCCTGCCTGTTCGGTGTGTTCCGCCCGGTGGTCTATCTGACGCCGGAGAGCGCGGCAGATCCTACGACGCGGAGCCACTGCATCGCACATGAGCAGACGCACTACCGCCACGGCGACCAGATTTGGGCGCTGCTGCGCGGCGTCTGTCTGGCACTGCACTGGTTCAATCCGCTGGTCTGGTGGGCAGCGAGGCTGGCGCGGACGGATGCGGAGCTCTGGTGCGATGAGGATGCGATTCGCCGGCTCGGGGAACAGAGCCGCGCGGCCTATGGGCGGACGCTGATCCGCATGACGTGCGGTACGCGCATCAACCCGCTCTGCACGGCGACCACGATGTCCGGCCGCGGAAGCCAGCTGAAAGAGCGCGTCCGCGCCATCGCGAGACATCCGAAGACCGCCGTGCCCGTGCTCATCGCTGTGCTGCTGATCGCGGCGATCGCCGCCGGCTGCACGATGACCGGTGCGAAGCAAAAAAGCACCGCGCCGGACACAGCCGTAACGGCCGAAGCGGAAACTACATCCGGCGTAACCTCCGCCCATCGCGACGCCATCCTCACCAGACTGCAAGAAGTCATCCCCACCGAGGCGCCAGGCGCCGACTCCACCGAGCCGTCCACGGCCAAAGCCATCAACGGCTTCGCCGACTATCTGCTACGGCACTATGACCAGCTGGATGCGCGCGGCTTTTTCGCGGATGACACCGTCTGGGAGCCGGTCACGCTGGATGATCAGGACTTTCAACTCGTCATCCGCGACAAGGACGGCAACAAGCTCGACGTCCTCTCCTATCACGCGCAATATGACATTGCAGACGACGCGGCCTACCGCTGCTCAATGGCCATGTATGCCTACTCTGTTTATATTGATGTTGCCCAGACGGCCGAACGGTTTGCCTCCTATCTGGCCGAGCACGGCAAGGAATGGCAGGATTCTGACATCTGGGACTATGACACGGTCTGGAGTCCCCGCAAATTGGACAACCAAATTCTCCTGCATATCTCGAACCTCCCGGACGGCTCCACCGTGACCTTCTCCATGGACTGCGAGACGCTCGCCGTGACGTATGAGCCGGTCGATCTCGACAAACGAAAAACCGCCATTGAGGCGAAGCTGAACGCAGCCCTCGCGTCGGACATCGTGCGCGACGATACCTACTGGTTCCCACTGCTCGAGCTTGACGACGCGAAACAGCAAGCCGTCCTCACGGCCTATACCGTCTGGCTCGTCGACAATTTCGACGCGCTGCTGGAAAACGGCGCGCTGGAGGACGACATCCGCTGGGAGCTTCTCGCGACGGCCTCCGGCGAAGGAAATCTCGTCCTCCGGAGCGACGAGACGCGCACCCCCTATTTCTACTACTGCCTCTACTACGACGCCGAAACGGGCCACGTCGACGATTTCGACCCCCGCCTGATGTCTGCGCTGAAAGAAAGCAATGTGCAGGATCCCGAGCTGGCTCAGACCGTACAGGCGGCCTTCGGTGCGTACTTCCGCGACCACTATGAGACGATTGCGCCGCTCGGGATTTTCCGATACGGCTCGAGGTGGACGGTGCGGCTGACCGCCGGCGATGTGTTTTTGGACGCCGAAAAATCGTCCGGCGAGCCGGAGCAGTTCATCCTGACGCCTGCTGACGGACTGATTCACCGCAGCGGTGCGGCGGCGGACGCGCCCGGCGCCTATGAGACCGTCTGGACGGATTTTGCGCTGAACTGGCGGCTGGACTACCTGCCGGTATTCTCCGAGGCGCAGTATCCCGAAAACAACGGCGTTCCCGATGCGGCGTCGGAGTATCTGATGTGGGTCTATGTGACAAACCGCGATGCTGTGGACGCGGCGGGCGGCATGGATGTCGCATGGGTGCAAGATGTCATTGAGACGCACTTCCATGTGCGGCGGCTGAGCATGGATGATCTGCCGAAAACATGGGTGCTCCGCAACGGGCGCTATGAGCCGATCCCGGCCGGCGTGAACCCGAAGCCGCTCATCCGGCTCGACGCACTCGAGACCGACACCTCGGGCAGCCGCACCGTATTTACCGTAAAATACACATTCTTCTCCGCCAGGCATGAAATCGCCAATGACGCGGAATGGCAGCAGCTTCGCGCCAACATTCTTGCAGGCGACCTCTCCGGACTTTGGGAGGATCACATCGACACGGTGGAGTTCTACTTTGAAAACGGCCGGCCGGTGTTCCTCTCACATAAACAGCTTTCTGTCTGCGCTGCCTACAACCCGAACACGCCGCTGCAGGACGACGAGGTGACGCTGCCGCACGGTGTGCGCTTTGGGATGACCTATGAACAGGCGCACAAGCTCTGCGCGGCCTACGCTGAAAATGAGGATAGCGGCGACGAATGGCGGTCGTTTGACTGCGAGGGATACCACTACACGTTCAATGCGGATGATGTGCTGATTTCGGCGTCGATCCGCAGTGCGGCCGACGGCGGCAACGCCGACCCGGTTACGCCGATTTTCCGCGATATTCGGCTGGGGGACACGATGGAGTCGGTCTTTGATAAGTTCCCCTGTACCGACAGAGAGCTGAAGCAATGGGTTTCGCAGATTGTCTATGGCGACCCGGACAGCGGCGAGTATGCCGAGCTGCAATTTGTGGCATACAGCTTCTATACGCTCGGCCTGCACACGACCGGCGGCTACCACGCGGCGATTGTGTTCTCGCGCAATGACAGCACCGTAAAGTGGATTGATCTCTACGGTCCGGATGCGGCATAAGGATTTACGCCCCCATTCCTTTCTTTCTCTTTACGGAGAAAGGGATGCAGACGGCATTTTCTTTTTGGGGCGCCAAAAGGAGAACGTTTGCGCCCCCATTCTTTTCTTTCTCTTCTTTGAGAAAGAAAAGAATCGCCGCGCCCGGTGAAGAAAAGGAAAGAGAAGCCTTTCAAAACCAGAAGCGCTTTCCGTGCCGCCATCATGTAACAACTCATTGAATTGGTCTTGTTTGCCCGCCCCAAGTCACCTCACGCAATCCAGCTACGCGCCGCACGCGATCTTGATGATGGCGGGCAGTTGACTGCTGACCGATCTTGCGACGTGGGTGTCTCAGAAAGGCGCGAGCAGAGCGAGACGCTCTTTCGGATAGTAGTGACTATCGCAACGGACGGATAAAGGCTGAAATCTTC
>CAKUJA010000080.1 GCA_934661135.1 uncultured Oscillospiraceae bacterium | reverse complement strand
GCCGTGCATCTCGCCGGAATCCTCGTTGCGGAACAGGGTAGAGGTCTCGCCAAGGCGCATCGGCAGATCGCGGTAGGAGCGCTGCCGGTTCAGGTATACCTGATATTGGAACGGGCAGGTCATCGGACGCAGTGCGAAGCATTCCTTCGTCTCGTCATACGGGTCGCCGAGGATGAACATTCCGTCCAGATAATGATCCCAGTGGCCGGAGATCTTATAAAGGTCGCGCTTGGCCATCAGCGGAGTCTTGGTCAGCAGATACCCGCGGGACTGCTCCACGTCCTCCACCCAGCGCTGGAGAAGCTGGACAACACGCGCACCCTTCGGCAGCAGAACAGGGAGACCCTGACCAATGCAGTCCACCGTGGTGAAGTATTCCAGCTCGCGTCCGAGCTTGTTGTGGTCACGCTTAAGCGCTTCTTCCTGCTCGGCGAGATAGGCGTCAAGATCTTCCTTCTTCGGGAACGCGACAGC
Source organism: uncultured Oscillospiraceae bacterium (assembly GCA_934661135.1). Taxonomy (GTDB): domain Bacteria; phylum Bacillota; class Clostridia; order Oscillospirales; family Oscillospiraceae; genus CAG-170. Next base: position 9,055 of record CAKUJA010000080.1, on the reverse strand, counting down.
GTAAATTCTTTGCAGCATCTTCCGCTTCGAGTCGCCGCGCCAGTATGCGCCGCAGCACTGCGTCAGCTTGATGGCGTTGCCCTTAATGCGGCCGGTGGAGTCGAGGTGCGGGCCGGCACAGAGGTCGGTAAACTCGCCCTGGCGGTAGAAGGAAATGTGAGCATCGGCAGGCAGGTCGTTAATCAGCTCCACCTTATACGGCTCGTCCTGCTCCTCCATAAACTTGATGGCCTCGTCGCGCGGCAGCTCAAAGCGCTCGAGCTTCAGCTTTTCCTTGCAGATCTTGCGCATCTCCGCTTCCATCTCCTCGAGCATCTCCGGAGTAAACGTAAACGGTGCGTCGAAGTCGTAGTAGAAGCCGTTGTCGATGGCAGGGCCGATCGCCAGCTTCACTTCCGGGTGCAGACGCTTCACAGCCTGCGCCAGTACGTGGGAGCAGGTGTGCCAGTACGTTTTGCGGTACTGTTCATTTTCAAAGGTAAATTCGTTGTTTTCGCTCATAATAAAGCCTCCTGATTTGATTCGGGGCAAAACAAATGCGCCTCACCCCTGTGTAATATCAGGGGTGAGGCGCTACATTATACTTATAATGTGCACTCCACGGTTCCACCCTGCTTACGGACAAACTGTCCGTCGCTCGTGCGCTCTGTAACGGGAGCACCCGTCTGCCCATACTGCGTTTCTGCGTTCCGGGCGGCGGCTCAAAAGCGGTATTTCCCGCGCTCAAACGCCAAGCCTTTTGCACCAGATAAGGCTCTCTCTGCTGCGGAGCAATGCGGAAAACATATCTTTCTCAATGCCTTTTTCTGCGACCAATATAGCACCATTTTCGCCGTCTGTCAAATAAAAAGATATACTTTCAACAATTTTACCAAATTGTAATATTTTACACTAAATTGAGATATATTTCCCGGAAATTATGCGAGAATTCCCGGAAAAATCAACCAGTTCGTTTAGGCATATTTCTGTAAATTATTGTCGATTTTATGAATTTCGATCTATTTTTCTTGACTTTTCAAAAATTCTGACTATAATTCATAAAAAGTATCGCGATTGATACTTTTGTTACTAATTTGTAATTAGTGACGCAAATCAGAATCATCAAGAAGGAGGGAATCGATATGAGATGGATCAAGAAGCACGAGTCCGTGCCTGCTGGCGCAATGCTTGCGGCGCTGGTCTGCGCGTGCATGGTGCTCTCCGGCGTGGCTGCAAATGTAGAGCCGGCGCCGCAGGCAACCGCTGTTTCCACATCGACCACCACATTCTCTGCCGCGCAGGAGGAACCTGCCGCACTGCCAAAGACGCCGCATTTCGGCGTCGAGCTGCTCAGCGCTCCGGCGGAGCAGTCCATTGCCGATCTGCTTGTCGCACCGGTTGCAGAGACGGAAGAATCCGCGGAGGAAGGCGCGGAGGAACCGGCTGAACCGGAGATCCTGCCTGTCTTTGCGCAGTACGCGCTGGAAAACGAGGACGACATCCGCTCGTCCAAGAGCGCAACGTACATCCCGGAGAATCTCGCCGCCTGCACAGCAGATGCGGACATTCCGGAAAACCTGATCCGCTTCGACTCGTTCATTGCTACGGCCTATACCGTGACCGGCCAGACCTCGACCGGTACGCAGACCACCGTCGGCCGCACAATTGCGGTCAATCCCGGTGTTGTGCCCTACGGCACCCACGTCTGGATGTTCCTTGACGACGGCACGTTTGTCGGTGATTTCATCGCCGAGGATACCGGCTCGAATATGCAGGCGCATCCGCACGTAATCGACGTCTATATGGGCGAAAATACAACGAATGAATGCCTGCTCTGGGGCGCGCAGCACGTGACGCTCTACGTCGAACCCACGGAAGCAGAATAAGCGGCATCCCCGGCCTCAAATGTGCCGGGGATGCTTTTGCGCAGACGGACGCCGTGTGCAAAGAACCGTATCGCAGGTTGAAACTCCGCCTTTTCCGTGCTATACTACATGGGAAAGGCGGATTTTTTTATGGATCTATGCAACATCAATGAGATCAAGGCGCTCCTTGCGCGCCATGGATTTCATTTTTCCAAAGCCAAGGGGCAGAACTTTCTGACCCAGAACTGGGTGCCGCGAGAGATTGTCGCGCGCGCCGGCATTGATGAGACGTGTGGTGCGCTGGAGGTCGGCCCCGGCATCGGGCCGCTCACGCAGGAGCTCTGCCGCAGCGCCAAAAAGGTCGTTGCCATCGAGGTCGACCGCAGCCTGCAGCCGATTCTCGCCGAAACCATGTCCGGCAATGAAAATCTGGAGATCATCTTCGGCGATGTCCTGAAAACGGATGTGAAGGCGCTTGTTGCCGAGGAGTTTTCCGGTCTGCGCCCGGTCGCCTGCGCGAACCTGCCGTACTATATTACAACGCCCATTCTGGCCGCGCTGCTCGAGTCGCGCGCGTTTGAATCCGTGACGGTCATGGTGCAAAAGGAGGTTGCGCAGCGCATCTGCGCGCCCGCCGGAAAAGGGGATTACGGCGCGTTTTCCGTGCTCTGCCAGTATTATGCCGTGCCGGAGCTGCTGTTTGATGTTCCACCGAGCTGCTTTATCCCGCAGCCGAAGGTGACCTCCGCCGTCCTCAAGCTCACAATGCGCACCGAGCCGCTCTGTGAGATCACCGATGAAGCGCTCTTTTTCCGCACGGTTAAGGCAGCGTTCGCTCAGCGCCGCAAGACGCTGCTCAACGCGCTGTCTGCTGGCTTCGGCGAGCTTTCCAAGGCTGAGCTTGCCGAGCTGATCGAGACTTGCGGCTTTGCGCCCACGGTGCGTGGGGAGACCTTGGACATTCCGGCCTTTGCTGCCCTCGCCAATGCGATCGCGGAGCGCAAGCACTGATGTATTTCGTCTATCTCATCCGCTGCCGCGGCGATGTCCTCTATACCGGTATCACGACCGATCTTGCCCGCCGAATGCGGCAGCACCGCGGCGAGCTGCAAGGCGGCGCAAAATTTACGCGCTCGCATCCCGCGCTGGCGCTGGAAGCCGCATGGTATGCCGCGGATCGCAGCAAAGCATCAAAACTGGAAGCGCAGCTCAAGGCGCGTTCCCGCGCTGAAAAGCTGGCGCTTGCCGCAAACCCAGCGCAGCTTGCGGGATATCTGCCGCTAGATGCCGCTGCACTTTCTACTGCATGGCATTCTGCACAAAATATCGCTGATAATTTTGTAAATTCTGCCAACGCAAAGGGCGCTGATACATAGTGGTTTGATGTGGCCGCTGAAACTTGTTCAGAGAACGGCGACTCCGTTATATCACATCGAAACATACTGGTCAATTTTCACCATTTGCTTGCAAAACACGACAGCCTGTGATATAGTAACTTCAATAATGAAACCTGAGACGTGAGCAGGGGAACAAACGGCCGACCCGCCGTCTTGTTTTCATGCTCATTTTTGTTTTACAGGAGGTGCTGCGATGGAACAGCGCTTTTACGATGCCTTGCAGGATTGCCCGATTATCGCGGCGGTGCGCGACGAACAGGGTTTGGAAGCCTGTCTGCAATCCGATGTGCGCGTGGTGTTTACGCTCTACGGCGATGTTTGCTCGATTGCGCCGATTGTCGACCGCATTCGTGCGAAGGGGAAGCTCGCCGTTGTTCATCTCGACCGCGTTACCGGCCTTGCGGGAAAAGAAGTTGCCGTTGATTTCATCCGGCAGGCGACGCACGCAGACGGCGTGATCTCCACGCACCCCAATCTGATTCAGCGCGCCAAGGGTCTTGGCCTGTTTACCGTGCTGCGCGCATTTTTGATCGATTCCATCGCGCTGGATACGCTGATTGCGGCCAGCCGCATCCGCCCGGATGCGCTGGATATTTTGCCCGGTCTGATGCCGCCGATGATCCGCCGCGTGCGGGAGCAGACGGGGCTGCCTGTGCTGACCGGCGGCCTGATTACGCAGAAGCAGGAGATCCTGCAAGCGCTGGAAGCCGGCGCTCTTGCAATTTCGACAACAGATCCGGCCGCGTGGGCCATGTGAAAGGGGAATGTCTATGGCGAAGTACATGATGGCGCTTGACTCCGGTACGACCTCCAACCGCTGCATTCTGTTCGATCACGCAGGGCAGATTGTCTCTGTTGCCCAGCGGGAGTTTCCGCAGTATTTTCCGCAGCCTGGCTGGGTGGAGCACGACGCAAATGAAATCTGGGCGACGCTGCTTGGCGTTGCCGTTGAAGCCATGCAGATGGCGGGTGCCACTGCTGCGGACATCGCGGGCATCGGCATCACCAACCAGCGCGAGACAACGATCGTCTGGGATAAGCAGACCGGCGAACCCATTTACCACGCAATTGTCTGGCAGTGCCGGCGCACCAGCGAATACTGCGATGAGCTGCGCGCCCGCGGCCTGACCGAGTCCTTCCGCGAAAAGACCGGCCTCGTGCTCGACGCCTATTTTTCCGCGACGAAGCTGCGCTGGCTGCTGGAGAATGTCCCCGGCGCACGCGCGCGCGCCGAACGCGGAGAGCTGCTGTTCGGCACGGTCGAGACGTGGCTGATCTGGAAGCTGACCGGTGGGAAACGGCACGTCACCGACTACTCCAATGCCTCCCGCACGATGCTCTTTCATATCAATACGCTCCAATGGGACGAGGAGATTCTGAAGGAACTCAATATCCCGCGCGCGATGCTGCCGCAGCCGCTCCCATCCAGCGGACTGTTCGGCACCACCGATCCGTCGCTGCTCGGCGGAGAAATCCCGATCACCGGCGCGGCGGGCGACCAGCAGGCGGCGCTGTTCGGCCAGACCTGCTTCCGCCCCGGCGAAGCGAAAAACACCTACGGCACCGGCTGCTTCCTACTGATGAATACCGGCGAAAAGCCGGTGTTCTCCCAGAATGGTCTTGTCACCACGATTGCATGGGGACTGAACGGAAAGGTGACCTACGCGCTCGAAGGCTCGATCTTCGTCGCCGGTGCAGCCATCCAATGGTTGCGCGATGAGATGAAGCTGATTGCGCACGCATCGGAATCCGAGACCGTGGCGCAGGAGGTGCCCGATACCAACGGCTGCTACGTGGTTCCGGCCTTTACTGGCCTTGGCGCGCCCTATTGGGATCAATATGCGCGCGGCGCAATTGTCGGCCTGACGCGCGGATGCAACCGGGCGCACATTGTCCGAGCTACGCTCGATTCGCTAACCTATCAGACCCACGATGTGCTTGACGCGATGCGCGCTGACTCCGGCATCGCGCTTGAAGCTCTGAAGGTCGACGGCGGCGCGAGTGCCAACAACTACCTGATGCAGACGCAGGCTGACGTCATTGGCGCGCCGGTGCTGCGCCCGACCTGTGTGGAATCGACCGCCATGGGCGCGGCGTATCTTGCGGGGCTTGCCGTTGGCTTCTGGCGCGACTGCGAGGAGATTCGCCAAAACTGGACGATTGATCGGGAATTCCAACCGCAGATCACCGCCGAACAGCGTGCACAGCGCCTTCACGGCTGGCGCCGCGCTGTCCAGCGCGCCTTCGACTGGGCGAAAGAGGAATAATTTTTACATCCCATTCTTCTCGTTTTCAGCAGAAGAAAGTGAAGAACGGATTTGAAAACGAAAATAATCCACCGTGAGACTTTGAGAACGGCAGACCAAACCGCCCGACAAGGTGGTTCCCTTGGTCTACCGTTTTTTCAATTTTTATTTGCAAAAACGATCATTTTGAGGTGATTTTATGTATGATGTAATCATCATCGGCGCTGGCGTGATCGGCTGCGCCGTCGCGCGCTACTTGAGCCGCTATCAAGGCAGCTTCCTCGTGCTTGAGCGCGAGGAGGATGTCTGCTGCGGCACCTCCAAGGCCAACAGCGCAATCGTCCACGCCGGGTTTGACGCCGCGCACGGCAGCTTGATGGCCAAATTCAACCTGCGCGGCAGTGAGCTGATGGAGCCGTTGTCCCGCGAACTCGATTTCGCCTACCGACGCAACGGCAGTCTTGTCGTCTGCATGGCGGAGGATGACCGCCCGAAGCTGCAAGCGCTCTACGAAAACGGCGTAAAAAACGGCGTCCCGGGACTTGAGATCGTCGAGCAGGCGCGCCTGCGTGAGCTGGAGCCGAACATTTCGCCGGATGCCGTCGCGGCGCTCTGGGCGCCGACCGGCGCGATTGTCTGTCCGTTCGGCCTGACGATAGCGCTTGCGGAAAATGCCGCGGCCAATGGTGTCCGCTTCCAATTTGATACGAAAGTCACGGCGATTCGCCCGGAAAGCGGCCGCTGGACAATTGAAACCGACCGCGGCACGTTCGAGACCCGCGCCGTCGTCAACGCTGCCGGCGTCTATGCCGACCTGCTGCACAATCAGGTCAGCGCACGCAAGCTGCATATCACGCCGCGCCGCGGTGATTACTGCCTGCTTGACAAGGCAACCGGCGGCTTTGCGCAGCATACGGTGTTCCAGCTCCCCGGTAAATACGGCAAGGGTGTCCTTGTCAGTCCGACGGTGCATGGCAACACGATCGTCGGCCCAACGGCCATCGATATTGAAAACCGCGAAGGCACGAATACCACCGCCGCCGGTCTCGACGAGCTGATTGCAAAGGCCGGTGCTACGATGGCAAATCTGCCGATCCGGCAGGTCATTACGAGCTTTGCGGGTCTGCGTGCACACGAGGATGGCCACGAGTTTGTCCTCGGCGAATGCCCGGATGCCCCCGGCTTCTTCGACTGCGCCGGTATTGAATCGCCCGGTCTCAGCTCTGCGCCCGCCATCGGCGAATATACCGCGGGTCTGCTTCAGGCGAAGCTCTGCCTGCCGCAAAATCCCGCATTCTGCGGTACGCGAAAGGGGATACTCGACCCGAAAACGCTCTCCCGCGAGGACTATAATGCCCTCATTGCGCGCGCACCGGCCTACGGCCGCGTGATCTGCCGCTGCGAACAGGTGACGGAGGGGGAAATTCTCGACGCTATCCATCGCACACCCGGCGCGCGGAGCCTTGACGGTGTCAAGCGCCGCACCCGCGCCGGGATGGGGCGCTGTCAGGCCGGCTTCTGTTCACCGAAGGTTATGGCGATCCTCGCGCGGGAGCTTGGCGTCGATGAAGCGGCAATTACAAAATCCGGCGGCGCGTCGCGCCTGATTACCGGCACCATCAAGGAGGAACAGGCATGAAACAGGTTGACGTTCTCATTCTCGGCGGCGGCCCCGCCGGGCTTGCTGCGGCAATTGCGGCCTACGACGCCGGCTGCCGCAATCTGTTGATCGTCGAGCGTGACGACCGGCTTGGCGGCATTCTCAACCAGTGTATCCACAATGGCTTTGGCCTGCACACCTTTCAGGAGGAGCTGACCGGCCCCGAATATGCCCAGCGGTTTATCGACGAGGTTCACGCGCGCAGGATTCCGTTCCTGCTGCACACCATGGCGCTTTCCATCTCGCCGGACAAGGTTGTCACGGCGGTCAACCCGACAGACGGCTGCTTTGTACTCCAGGCCAAAAGCATCATTTTGGCCATGGGGTGCCGCGAACGTCCGCGCGGCGCGTTGAATATCCCCGGCTTCCGTCCTGCCGGGATCTATTCTGCCGGCACGGCGCAGCGCATGGTCAACATCGAAGGCCGGATGCCGGGGCGCCGGGTTGTCATCCTCGGCAGCGGCGACATCGGCCTTATTATGGCGCGCCGCCTGACACTCGAGGGCGCAAAGGTGCTTGCGGTTGCCGAAATCATGCCGTATTCCGGCGGCCTGAAGCGCAACATCGTCCAGTGCCTTGATGACTTTGGAATTCCGCTCTACCTCAGCCACACGGTTGTCGATGTTGAGGGACGCGAGCGCGTCACCGGCGTGACCATCGCCGAGGTCGATGCCAGCCGCCGCCCGATTCCGGGCACTGAGCGTCATTATGACTGTGACACGCTGCTGCTCTCCTGCGGCCTGATTCCGGAAAATGAGCTTTCGCGCGGTCTCGGCGTCGCGATGAGCCCTGTGACAAACGGCCCATTGGTCAACGAACAGCTTGAGACGAGTATCCCCGGCGTGTTTGCCTGCGGCAATGTGCTGCACGTGCACGATCTGGTCGACTATGTCAGTCAGGAAGCTGCGGCGGCCGGACGTGCGGCTGCGGAAACCGTGCGGGCAGGGGAGTCGGAGCGGCATGAGATCCCGATCACCGTTTCCGGCGGCGTGCGCTATACAGTACCGGCCACGCTCGATCCGGTGCAGATTCACTCCGATCTCACGGTTCGCTTCCGTGTCGGCAGTGTCATGCGCAACCGCAGGCTGGTCGCCAGCTTCGACGGCGAACCGATCGTCCGCAAAAAGCGCCCGATTCTCGCCCCCGGCGAGATGGAACAGCTTGTTCTGACACCGGAGATGTTTGCGGCGCACCCCAATCTCAAAACCATTACCATCGGCATCGAGGAGGCATAACCATGGAAAAGCGAACATTGACCTGCATCAACTGTCCCCTCGGCTGTCAGATTGAGGTTACGCTGGACGGCGGCGCAGTTCAGTCCATCACCGGCAATACCTGTAAACGTGGTGCGGAGTATGCGGCCAAGGAGGTCACGCATCCGACACGCATTGTCACAACGTCGGTCTTTGTGCGCGGCAGCCGCGAGGACGCGGCAACCGTAAGCTGCAAGACGGCAACAGATGTTCCAAAGGAGCGGATGCTCGACGTGATTGCTGCCCTCCGCGGCGTCACCGTGTCTGCACCCGTGCACATCGGCGATGTGTTGGTTGCCGACGTCGCCGGAACTGGCGTGAACATTGTCGCTACGAAAAACATCGACTGATGATCCCGCGTCTTGTCGGGGCGGACGACCCTGTCTGCCCGTCCACCGCCGCAGCGGGTTGCCTTCCCCTCCGGGGAAGGTGTCTGCGAAGCAGACGGATGAGGGTTTGGGAGCAGTAGCAGTACATCGTTGCAACCTCCGATTTCTGCCGCACCCGTAGGGGCGGAAGACTCTGTCCGCCCTATCCCCGCCGCAGCGGATTGCCTTCCCCTCCGGGGAAGGTGTCTGCGAAGCAGACGGATGAGGGTTTGGGAGCAGTAGCAGTACATCGTTGCAACCTCCGATTTCTGCCGCACCCGTAGGGG